>CADBNS010000266.1 GCA_902796065.1 Ruminococcus flavefaciens | reverse complement strand
TCGGAGCCCTTCTCGATACAGCTTCCGGTAAGCATGAGGCAGAGGAGATAAAGGACACCAATGCCGATGGAACCGAGAAGTTTTTTCTTCTGAGTGAAGTCGAAAAGCCTGAACACAGCCCAGCCGATAATGAGAGTAGAGATACCGTAGACGACCGCCAGCTGAGAGCGGTAGTGATACATAATAGACATCATCACGACGACGGTATACAGCAGCACAGGGTCGGCAGCGGACCTGACGAGGCGCATTTTTAAATCAGAATTTTTATCAGTAATAATCATGATCTATACCATTTTAAATTTATTATCGCTGTCGAGGTACCACATAGAAATATCGGTATGGTTCACGGTACCGTCCTTATCGGACAGCAGGCAGATATTGTCCTTGCTGTCGAAGTGGCTGGTGAGAGCAGAAATATCGCCGCCGCAGTCAGTAGTAGCGATAACGCAGGCGCAGGCGGAGCTGACCACACCACTGAGTGGTATTCTCCGGTCGTTTCTGATCCTGACAGCGAGCACTTTCAGCAGCAGCTGTTCGGGGTAATCGGGGTTATCGACGCTTTCCATGACTGTATCACCGTTAGCAGCGGTATAAGCGAAATTGCAGGCGATACCCTGACGGATAAGGACCTCCAGCAGACCGAAAACGGCCTGGATAAGGTGTTCCTCGCGGATTACCGCATCAACGGGGTTATCGGAGCTGCGTCGGTAGAGGTCAAGGACGATCATAGGCTGAACAGAAGCGACAGCCTCATCGAGGCGGACCATAAGTGTATTCTTCTTGGAAGAGAGCTTCCAGTTCACGCGTTTAAGAGGATCACCTGAGACATATTCTCTGTGCTCATAACCTGGAGCAGTATTAGCAGAGAACAGCATAGAGGTATCCCTGTCCTCCTCGTCATCGGTAGTGAGGACGACATCAGCGATATTGCGGAACAGCTGATTAGAAGCCTTGATCTCCGGAATATCCGGGATAACGCCGACACTGACAGGCTGAGGGAGCACACATTTAGCTCTGAGTCTGAGGAATCCGAGGAAGCCGGAAGTAAAAACGCTGTCAATAGCGACCCAGCCGTTACCGCCGATAACAGCGGGAACGTCGAATGAGAATTTCTTACTTTCGGCACGCGCGACAGCGAGGCGATAAGTTTTCACCTTCTGATCGAACACTTCAGAAACAGCAGGACAGACCTCGATAATACCGAGGGGGAGTCTGCCGATGCGTTCGACAGTGACACTGACAGTCAGCTTACTGAACTTCTTGACATAGCCGTCGCAGCTGAGGCTGATCCTTACGTGTTTTCTGGAATACAGCATAAAAGCGAAGGAAATGACAGGAGCGAACAGCAGGAAAGCGATAAGGATAACGCCCATTTCACCGTCCACATAGAAGGTGAAGATATAGAGGATAAAAGCGATAGCAGCGACAGCGACGATACTCTGGACGACAGAGAAAACTGAGCTGTTTCTGTTCACGCCGTTTGCATTTTTGTTTTTACTCTTCATTTCACTTTCCCATAGCCGGAACAGGACACGAACCGAGTACACTTGTCACATAAGCCTCACTGGAACCGAATTCACTTCTGCCCTGAGGTGAGAGGATAATACGGTGAGCGAGAACGGAGACAGCCGCGAGCTTTACGTCATCGGGAGTGACATATTCGCGTTCATAGATATAAGCGAAGGCTTTGGAAGCCTTATACAGAGCGATACTGCCGCGGGGGCTGATGCCGAGGGTAGTATTTCTGTCATTTCTGGTAGCGCCTACGATATTGACGATATACTCCTTGACATTATCATTTACGCGGACATTGCGGACCTCCTCCTGCATAGTGATAATATCATCAACGGACATAACAGGCTGGAGGATATTTTCGATGGGGTTATGTTTCTCGGTGCGTTCGAGGATACTGATCTCCTCCTGTGGGGAGGGATAACCCATAGAGAGCTTCATGAAGAAGCGGTCCATCTGAGCCTCAGGGAGGTGGAAGGTACCATAGGTCTCGACGGGGTTCTGAGTAGCCATAACGAGGAACGGACGGGGAAGAGCGTGAGTAACGCCATCGAGGGAGATCTGACGTTCTTCCATAGCCTCAAGGAGAGCGGACTGCACCTTCGGGGAGGCGCGGTTGATCTCATCAGCGAGGAGGAAATTACAGATAACAGCGCCGTCGCGGTAGATGAACTCACCGGACTTCTGATCCATCATAGTGAAACCTGCAATATCGGACGGCATAACATCAGGGGTAAGCTGAATACGGTTGAACTTACCGCCGATAGAGCGGGAGAGAGCAGTAATGAGCTGAGTCTTACCGACGCCCGGGACATCTTCAAGGAGGACATGGCCTTCACAGAGGAGGGAAGCGATAAGGCTGAGAACAGTATCTTTTTTGCCGACGATTACCTGACCGATAGAACCGGCAAGGATATTGATCTTATTATTCATTAGAAATACCTCATAAACAAATAATTATCTAATTAAGGATATTATACCATATTTTTGCACAGACTGCAAGGGTCATATATATAAATATTGGCCTAACAGTTTTGTGCAGTTCTGACAAAAGAACAGGGGTAAAATTGTTGAAAAATGAATTTATTATTGTAAAAACAGACTATCAGTCAATTAATCGGCAGCAAAAAAATGGCAGCATATATAATTAATAGTATACCCAGAAAAAAGGAACTGCCGCAATTCATGCACTGCACGGGCAGGCGGCGCAAGAAAAGCGGCAGAAACGGATTCACGGCTGAGAATGAGAGTTCTTATTTCTTATCATCATGAAAGCGATGACAGAGACAATGATATAGCCGGCAAGAGCGATAACAGATGACTCGATACCGAACTCTCCGCCGGTAATCAGAAACGAATCTGAATGGATGGAATAAGCGGCAAGAAACTCCATCTCCGGATCACGGCTGATAGAGAGAAAACCGGCGATAATGATCGCATTCCATAGAGCATGAACGAAGCCATTTGACCAGACCGCGCCTGATTCCACGGTAATAAGTGAAAACATAACACCCACCGCAGTACCCGCGAGAATGACAACCACAGAACTGAGCAAGGAGAAGTTCATACCCAGGACATGGACCGCTCCGAAGAGAACGGAAGGCACGATGACAGCGACCTTAGTATTCCATGCCTTTTTCAGTGAATTGAAGATCACACCGCGAAAGACCATTTCCTCCACGAAACCGGCAGCGATACTGGAAAAGCAAAGGCCGCCGGAAACGATCACCTTCAGCTCATAGGAGCCGAAATCAGAAAAGCTCAGCTCACCCGGAACAAATAGCAGATAAAAAGCGCTCACCGCCAGAGGGAGCAGAAGTCCCAGAACGACCCATTTAGTTTTCAGTCTGAAAGCGGACAAGCCGAAATCGCCGCATTTCAAGGAGCAGAATTTCTCAAGAACCAGCTTAATGAGCAGAAATGTCAGCAGTATATAGAGAATACTTGCAAAGAAATTACCAGTCATTTCAGTGCAGCCAAAATTCATAAGAAGACCTACGCCTAAAACTGCGATAGTCTGTGAGAGTACAAGTATCACAATAGCAATAAATGATAGAAGAACAGCTTTGCAACGACTCAATAAAACACCTCCAAGATAGTTTTCAACATCAGCGGCAGCAATAGTTGAAAAGTCAGAACCTGTTCACATAGGGTGAATGTACGGATTTTCAGGCATAATTTTGTCGGTGGCAAGGCAAAAATCCGCCGACGGGCTGTCGC
>CADBNS010000265.1 GCA_902796065.1 Ruminococcus flavefaciens | reverse complement strand
TATTCCGGCGGACGCTGACATATACAGCGGCGGACTACATCGGCTTACTTGGCACATATTCGGACCACATAGCTATAGAGGAGGGCATACGCCGCAGATTCTTTGCAGCCATAGAGCAAATCATAGAAGCCCACGGCGGCACGATAGCGGTAGACTACACCACAGACCTTGAGCTGGCACGAAAGCCATAAAAAAAATACCTCTCCGGAGCAGCATCCGGGGAGGTATTTTGTCATTACTCATTGTCGTTTGAGCTATAGGTATCCGGCAGAGCCATGAGGAGTTCCTCAGCGCCGGTCTCCTTCCAGTAGATAACGAGGCTGTTGTCGGTGAGCCACTCGATACGAGCGGGGGTCTCAGCGTCATCGCCGCCCATATGGAAAGTGATAGAATCGCCGGAGATCTCGTAATCGAAGCTGATACCGATACCCATATCATCGAGGATAAATCTGCCATCGTTGCCATCGCTGAAGAAGTGCCATGTTTTGCGGCTGTTATCGTTGCCGGAGACCCAGCTGCCGATAGGAGCTCGCACATCGACCGCAGTTGTAGTTACCTCAGGGGTAAACACATCGTCAGCGGTAGTAACAGCATCAGTGGGGAGTTCCTCAGTGGTGGTAGTAGAAACTATCTCCTCGGTGGTAGTCGTCACGGTAGTAGTCAGGCTTTCCGTAACGGTAGAAGATGAAGTAGTGACGGTAGTAGTCACAGTAGAGGTAGTAGTGACGGGTCTGACGGCCTTAGTAGCCTCTTCCTCTGACTTTTTGCCGCCTGAGTACGAATCAGTAACGAGAACGGTACTGACAGAGATCTGATCGGGCTCACCGGGTGCACCGGGGAGGTTGCTGTCCTTGAACCTGTTCACAGTGCGGTTCATGGCAGCGATGCCGGTAATACCCACAGCAGCCAGCACAACAGCGGCAGCGGAAGCCGCGAATTTGTACCAGTGGGGGCGTCTGTACTGCTCTGTACCCGAGAGAGATAATTCTCCGGTCCTTTCCTCATCAGAGCAGCCGGCGCCTTCAGTTTTCTTCAAACACAAGCTAACGAGCCTATCCTGATCCTCATCATCCAGAAGGGGGTACCTTTCTGCAATCTCCTCCACAGCTTCATCATCAAGGTCATGAAGCAAATTCATAATATCATCTTTATCTTTCACTTAACTCACTCCTTCTCGAGGACAGAACGTATCTTATCGCGGGCGCGGGAACTTCGTTTCTGCACCGCAGCGGGAGTCATATCGAGGCGTTTAGCGATCTGCGCGATCGTCATATCGTAGTAATACTGATAAATGATTATCAGCGAATCCGGTTCGCCGAGGGACCTGACCGTATCCCAGAGCTGTCCTTGGAGGATTTTATCCTCCGCCTCGACCTGAGCGTTTCCGCCTGAGAATTCGGTATCATCGGACATCTCATCGATAGAATCAGTGACACTGTAGCGTTTTGACAAGCGGCGGAACGCATCGATAGCGCGCCGTTTTGCGATAGTACTGACAAAGACCTTCATAGAGCCGCTGTTCTGTTCAAAGCGGTCAGCGGAGCGGAAGATCTCCACAAAAATATCGCTGACGCAGTCGTCAATATCCTCTTTTGACGCACAGCCTCCGAGCTTATTATAGGCAATGGCATAGACAAGACTGCCAAAACTGCTGACGAGCAACTCATACGCTTTCCTCGGTGAATCCTTCAGCAGCTCAGCCCACTCCTTATCCGACAATCCCTTCACCCCCAATACGTTCAATTAATACATTCGTCCGACAAAGGAAAAAAAGACACATTTATATTGCTCCCCAAATTGCGTTTTCCTTCCTTGATAAATATCCTTTCAGACCTCACCTTTTTGGCAAAGTTTAATTTTGGGAGCAATAGTACTTGAAAAATATTATAAAATATGGTAATATAATTA
The DNA here is from genome assembly GCA_902796065.1 of Ruminococcus flavefaciens. Classification (GTDB taxonomy): domain Bacteria; phylum Bacillota; class Clostridia; order Oscillospirales; family Ruminococcaceae; genus Ruminococcus; species Ruminococcus flavefaciens_X. The sequence continues at coordinate 4,964 of CADBNS010000265.1, read as the reverse complement.
TAACTTATATTAGAGATAAGTTCAAGTATAAATTTCACAAAGGAGTGATCTGATTGGACGCAGCACAGTACAAATGCCCCAACTGCAACGCAGAGCTGACATTTGACCCTGTAAACCAGACACTTAGCTGTGCATACTGTCTCAGCAAGTTTACGATAGATGAGATCAAAGCGATATATGCCGAGCCGGAGGTAATCACGCCGGAGGAAGAAAAGGAAGCCGATGAATTCGCAGAGCACACATCACTGTATCACTGTGCAAGCTGCGGAGCGGACATCATGGCAGATGACCGACAGACCGCGACATTCTGCTATTACTGTCACAATCCGGTGATCCTGTCGGGCAAGCTGAAAGGCGACTATAAGCCCAGCAAGATAATCCCGTTCAAGCTGGACCGTGCCACAGCGATAAGCAAATTCAAGCAGTGGTGCTGGACGAAGAGATTTGTACCCCGTGATTTCAAGACGCAGGAGCAGATAGAGAAGATGACGGGACTGTACGTCCCCTTCTGGGTGGCGGACTGTTCAATAAAAGCGGATCTTTCGGGAATCGGCTACAAAGTGCATTCATGGAGATCGGGAAACTATCAGTATACCGAAACGAAGGAATACAACGTCAACCGGTCTGCGATGGTGCAGACAGCGGGCATACCGGCGGACGGAGAGAGCAAGATAGAAGACGAGCTGATGGAAGCGATAGAGCCGTACAACTACAAGGAGCTGAAAGATTTCAGTATGTCCTATTTCAGCGGTTTTTACGCAGACAAGTACGACGTGGACAAGAAGGCGGTATTTCCGCGCATACGCCAGAGGGCGAATGAAGTGAGCAAGAAGGTTATCCACGACAGCACCCGTGACTATACGCGCATAGATATAACCAACGAGCAGTACAACATACAGAAGACAGACTGGAGCTACATAATGCTGCCGGTATGGTTCATGACGTACAAATACAAAGACAAGGTATACGAATTCGCCATAAATGGTCAGACGGGAAAGATAGCCGGATCACCGCCCCTTGACAAGGGAAGGCTGAAGCTGTTGTGTGGAGGCATAGCGGCAGCGATAACGGCATTATTCTATTTCGGAGGTACCTATCTGTTATGAAAAGGATACTGAGACTGACCATAGCAGTATTCATGTGCATCATGATACTGCCGATGTATATTACAGAGACAAGCGCATCAGCGAAGGAGTACTATCAGGGCTGGGACGGCAACACAAGCCTGTCCGGACTTGACGACAACTGCGATATGTTCAGCGAATCTGAGGAAGAGGATCTGACAGAGCTGATACAGCAGTATTCAGAGCAGCTGAAAATGAACATATACATATTCCTTGCAGGCAAGGATTATGCAAGCTACTCCAACTATTCAACGGAGTGTTTTGCAGACGACAGATACGACCAGCGTTTTGGTGAGGACACAGACGGAGTATATTTCTTCATGGATTATTCCGGCAAGGTGCCCAACTATCACTACATCTCCACCAGTGGAAAAGCGGTGCTGACATATCAGAAATATATGCAGAACATATTCTCGCACATGAAGGTGTATATGCCGAAATCGAGCACAGACTATTCCGGGGAGAAGGAAGCTATCAGGACCAGCGTAGAGGAGTTTCTGAACGTATTTGCGCAGTACTCTGACGAAAGCAGGATAGGAGCCTTTGACTACTACTACGACTATGATTCCAACCCGCCGAAGTACTTTTACTATTTCCTTGGAAAGTATCACGTAAGCAGTATGAAGCCGCCGATAAAGCGGATAGGCTTCACGATTGCGGGACTTGTGACCGGACTGATAACAGCACTGATAGTATACTTTACAACGAAGAGGAACTACAAATTCAAGAATGCGACAAATGCCAACATATATCTCAGCAAAGAGACGACGCAGTTCACGAGCAGGGAAGATGTATTCATGAGGGAGCACACCTCACGATCACGCATCGACACAGATTCCGACAGGTCTGGAGGAGGCGGCGGCGGATTCTCCGGCGGCGGCCACTCATCAGGCGGCGGACACGGCGGCGGAGGCTTCAGCACATAATAATGAACACAAACAGGTCCGCAGGCGGGAAACCGGCTGAAAGCGGACCTGATTTTTTTATATGGAGGGCAGAGCAATAAATTAAAACAAAAAAATAATAAGGCCGATGTAACACTTGGAACAGAAGCTCCGAACGGTAGATATGAAAGGTCGACCTTGAGGCGAAACATGAAGGAGGAATTCAAATTGACAAGCAATGAACTGAGAGAGCATCTCAGACGTTCACCGTCAGATTGTCACAGAGCGCTGATGAAAGAATACGGGCGCTACGTATACGCGATAGTGTTCAACAAGCTCAGGAACTGCGGAACGGAAGAAGACATAGAAGAATGCGTCAGCGATGTATTTGCTGATCTGTTCATAAGATTTGAGTATGACGATCAGTACGCAGGTGATCTGAAGCCATACATCGGAACCGTAGCAAAGAACAAAGCGATCGACTGTTACCGCAGACTGTCCGCGAAGAATAGCCGGATGGTATATACAGACGAAGATGATATGCAGGAGCTTGCATCAGATTTCAGCGTAGATGACACAGTAGACGATCATGAACTCCGTCATGTACTCCTGAGCGCCATAGACAGCTTAGGCGAACCGGATTCAACGATACTGATACAGAAATTCTACTACAACCGCAACTCAACAGAGATAGCGCAAGCGGTATCGATGACGCCCACAGCGGTGCGCACACGCTGTACGCGGGCGATGACCAAGCTGAGAGCGATGCTCACAGAAATTGGAATAACACGGTAAAGGAGGAGCAGCCATGAACAGAGAGAATATATTCGATGTACTAACAAATGCAGAGGATAATGCAATGGAAATGATAACGGACAAGTGTCCTGACCTGACGGAAGCACAGCTTGAAAGGCTGCTTGCGAAGAGCGAAAGAAAGTATAAAATAAGAAAGAGAGAGATAGAAAGCAGAAACGGAGCAAATCAGATAACCATGACGGAGTATGATGAAGTAACCGGAGTTGAAACGCACCGTGGAACATGGATAAGAATGGTATCCACAGCAGCATCGCTGGTAGTAGCAGCAGGAGTTATCTGGGGCAGCATCACATTCATGAAGCGCACCCGTACAGACGACATCAACAACGGCGGACCTGACGATCCCTACGCATCTGAGGTAGTGACCTCCACAACAGCAGTAACCGGCACAGGTACCGGCACAGCATACACCACGATAGTCGGCGGCACATACACCACAGCAGCCGGAGACAAGGCAGACTCCGCAAAGGCAAGCGCATCAGCCGAAGCGCCGGCAACAACGGAAGCGACTACAGAGCGTACCGAATCCACCACAGAGAAGACCACCGCAGCGCAGACAGAAACGACGACCGCAGCAACGACAAAGAGCATATCAGCAGAAGATGCCGAACTTATCGCACGCGCAAATGAATATCATACATTGGCGCACAATCAGGACTGGGTCATTCGTACAAATCTTGGTAGTGTTATGGAAGTAGATAAAAAACCGATCTATGACAGTGACGGCAATTGGTACGGAGGCTACACACTCAACTTCACATATAATGAAAGCGGAGATTATATAGGCGTCCTGATAACAGAACCGGGCATCACGACATTTGAAGATGTTATGAACACAATAGGAACATTTGACCGCAGCTATTATGAAAAATACAGAATAGCATTCAATGAATATAACGGCAGGGTATACTGGATGACAGGTCAGCGCGGAAGCAACATATTCTTCACCGGTTCAGAGGTAACAGAGATAACCGGCCGCACAGCCAACGAGATAATCTTCAAAGTGGAAGACCACTATGACGGAACAGATATTGACGGAACAGCCCCCTGGACGGAAGAAAGGGAATTTGCGGTAGCAGTACAGCCGGACGGAAGCTGGAAGGTAAGCAGATTCACGCTGCCCAACTAAAAAAACGAAGTCAAAAAATAATAAAAAAGAGAGAGATGTTTAAAAATGAAAAGAATGAATAATGCAAACGGAAAGAACACAGTAAAGAGAGGCAGCATCAACATCGCAGCTGCAATGCTTCTCACAGCAGGGATCGTTGGAGCAGGCACAGCAATGCTGCTGTGCGGCTGTTCAGCGAACGACAGTGCAGCACCGGCAGTCCAGAGCGGAAATGCTGCAGTAGTGACAACCGTAACTGCCGCACCCATAGTAAGCACCCATTCCACAGCTGCAGCGGAAGCAGAAGAGCCGACCGCAGCAGCAGAAGCAGTACAGACAGCAGCCGTAAGCAATGCACAGTCAGAGCAGCCGGCAGCCGCAGCACATACCACAGCATCAGCAGTAAAGAGTGAAGATCCCGAGGAGGCAAAGCTGGTAGCGAAGGCTCAGGAATATCACAGCTGGGCTTGCAGGCAGTACTGGGATATGCGTCATGATTTCCAGAACTATGCGAAGGTAGACGTAACATATCCCACTGACGAAAACGGACAGTCCGCAGGGATCGTATTAAACTACAGCAATGACGAAAACGGCGGCTACTTAGGTGTACTTGTAACAGATCCGGAAATAAAGACGATAGATGACGTAATGAAGATATACGGAAAGACATTTGACAGCCGTTACGACGACGGATTCAGGAATTGTTTCAAAGAGTACAACGGCAAGGTATACTGGGGCGCAGGCCAGCGCGGCGGAAACATTTACTATGTAGACTCAGAGGTAACAGGAGTAAAGAGTCTCAACAACGACGAGATAGTATTCAACGTAGACGACCACTATGACGGAACTGATCTTGACGGAACCGCACCGTGGACAGAACAGAGGGTATTCTCCGTAGTAGTACAGCCTAACGGAGAGTGGAAGGTAGGCCAGTTCACCCTGCCATACTAAGAACCTGTCCACATAGGGATTCATGCACGTCTTTTCGTCAAATTTTGCCGGTGACTGCGTTAAAAATCCTTGAAGGGCGAC
>CADBNS010000264.1 GCA_902796065.1 Ruminococcus flavefaciens | reverse complement strand
TATGAAGTAATTCATAATCGGCTATATTACGCATAAAAACGAAATCCTGACATGTCTTAGTACTTGTCAGGATTTTTATTATATTCATTTTTAGTCACCCAAACGTCATCATGTTTTATTCTTCATAAAAAACGACCGGAAAACAAATGAGCCTCCTGGGGTAGGAAGCTCATCTGCCATGATATAGGGATTATTGGGGATTTAATAGTTTTAATGTTGGGGTAAACATTAAACTACCATGAAAATCAGCCTCAGGATCTCTCCTTCAGCAATTATATTATAAAATACATTTGTGTAATTTGTGTGAAAAAAGAGGTCAAAAGAATGATGATATATGTAGAATTTTTAATCTCATTTTTGTTTATCATGCACATCATTTGCACTTATAAGGAACCAGAAGGTCGAACCGTGCCCGATAGTGCTTCTCACACCGAACTCATAGCGATGCAGACGGAGAACAGCCTTGACGATAGAGAGGCCGAGACCTGTACCGACGACCTCGCGTTTATGGTTTTCTGATCGGTAGTACTTATCGAAGATCATTTTGATCTTATCCTCTTCGATGCCATCGCCGGTGTCCTCTACTTCGATGCGGATGCCCTCTGGAGTATTTATCTGACGGACAAAGACCATTTTATCTGCGCCGGTGTAATTAATGGCATTATTAATGAGGTTATAAATGACCTGTTCGATCTTGACCACATCGCAGAACACGACTTTCTCCTCATCTGGAGTAAACCGGATACAGTACCCCATTTTCTCGGAGATACCGGCAAAGCGGTCGATGATCTCCTTGAGCTTGCTGCTGATATTGAACTCAGAGGGAGTGAGTTTTTGTCTGCCGCTTTCGAGCTTGGAGAGGTCGAGAATATCATTGACCATAAGGGAGAGCCTGTCGGTCTCATTGATGATGATTTCGAGGTGAGCGTTACGTTTTTCGGGGTTATTGCCGGAAAGATCGCGGATCATCTCGGCATAAGCCTTGAGCATAGTCAGCGGAGTACGCAGGTCATGGGAGACATTAGCGATGAGATCGCGCTGCATGGTATCGACTCTTGACAGCTCACCCTCAGCGTAGGTAAGGGTCTCAGCGAGTTTTTTCGCCTCGAGGTATCCCCTGCCGTCGAATTTAGTGGTAAAATCGCCCTTAGCGAGATTCTCAGCGGAACGTGTAATACTATCGATAGGCTGAGCGATCCTGCGTGACATAAGGAGAGAGATAATAAAAGCGAGAACGACGAGGATAGCAGTAATGATCATAAGCTGTCGCTTTATGATAGTAACGGTGCTGCCTACAGGCTGGAGAGAGGCATTAATGAGCAGATAGCCGTCAGGCCTGTCATCATTTCCGGTTATCTCGGAACCGAATAGGAGCATTTTATAGCCGCCTCTGCTGTTGGTAAATTTAAGCCATAGGGGCTGACCGTTTTTACTTGCAATATCCTTGATATACTGGTAAGTATGGTCATTCGGACCATTGAGGACATTCTCGCTGGAGAAATCCCATTCATAGCCGGTAGGCCGGTTATATCTGTCCATGATCTTGATACACAGATCGTTATCGAAAGCGAGAGACTCGCACTTTTCCTTCATAACGACGGTTTGGTCATTGGCATAGGAATCGATGATTATATCAGCGGCCTTATCGACGTCATTGACCTTGGAAGCGCGGTAGAAGGTTTCCAGAAAGAGGATCTGGAACAGCCACAGCAGGACGAAGACGATGATAGTAAAAGCGATGAAGTAGATCCAGATATTGAATTGGAGTGGTATCTCGCCGAATGCTCTCCGTATTTTTTTACTGAGCTTCAAACTTATATCCCATTCCTCTCAGGGTAACGATAAACTTACGGTATTCTCCGAGGCTGTTGCGGAGCATTTTGATATGGGTATCGACAGTTCTGTCGTCGCCGAAGAAATCGTAACCCCACACTTCTTCAAGGAGCTTGTCTCTTGAGAGGGCGATATTTTTATTTCTGACGAGATAGAAAAGGAGGTCATATTCCTTAGGAGTCATAGAGGCTTTTTTGCCGTCGACATAGACTTCGCGGCCGGAAATATCGACCTCAAGGCCTTCAAAGGTATACCTGTCCATCTGATTAGCATCGCCGGCGGTCTTATTTCTTTTCAGCACGACCTTAACGCGGGCCATAAGCTCCTTAGGAGAGAAGGGCTTGACAACATAGTCATCGACACCTATCTCGAAGCCGAACAATTTATCGTACTCCTCGCCTCGTGCAGAGAGCATGATAACGGGGATATTTTTAGTTTTGTGGATCTCCTTGCAAGCGGAATAGCCGTCCAGACGGGGCATCATGACGTCCATAATGATAAGATCGTAGTCATTATCATGGCAAAGGCTGACAGCCTCCATACCATTTTCAGCTTCAGTAACATCATAGCCTTCAAACTCGGCGTACTCACGAACGACCGTACGGATATTGACCTCATCGTCAACGATAAGAATATGCGCCATTGTAAAACCTCCATTATTAAAATTACTAATTAATTCAATTGTATCATGTATTCTTCTAACACATTATAACATTTTATTTGGTAAAAGTGTATATCTGGTGAAAATTAATTTGGTTTTTCAGTGAAATTTATAAAAATCGTATTGTTTTACAAATTTAAGATTGACTTTTTCAGTAAAATTTGCTATAATGAATTTATGAAGAAATTATGGACAAGTCGTGCTTTAAGGCGGTTGTCCGTTACAATAATACCTGAAGGAGGAAAAGGCAATGAAATTCAGTATGCCTCTTCCGGCAGCAATAGTCATAGCTGCCGCAACCGCACTTGTGATCTCATACTCAATATACAGACCTGAATTTGCCGGAGTAACACTCCTTATCTATTTTTTCACTGTATTTTTGCTGAGTGTGACGGTATTCATCATCAACTCCATGTACAGCAGGCACAAGTCATCCATAGACGCATCTGACTTCACAAGCATAGCAGAAGGACTGAATACAGAAATAATCATATGGGCAGATGACTACTCATTCATTTATCTGAACAAGAAGATACGTGACGAGCTGGGCATAGAGTACAACGGCTATGACCGTATCGAGGCGCTGAACATGGCATTCGGCCTTCGCGGACGTGACCCGCTGAACCTGATAAAGCTCAGTGAGTGTCCGAATTTTGAAGTAACCTTCCGTAACCGCCGTCAGACCAACACAACGATCGCATGGAGCACATCAGTAGTCAAGAAGCGCAAGAAGAACTCCATACACCTGACCACAGGCTTCAATCTGACTGAGCTGAAAAAGATGAAGGTAAATCTTGCCAGTGCCAACGACTTCTTCAACGCATCAATGGAGCTTGCGGAGATCGGTTTTATCATGAGCACCAGTAAGGACCGCAAGAAATACGCTGTATCTCCCGAGGCAGTGCGAATGTTTGGACTTAAATCCAACAGTATCGACGTAAACACGCTCCGTACCCTGATACACCCCAACGACCGTACACAGTTTGACAGAGCGGTAAAATCCAACGACAATTCCGGAGAAGTAAACAGCATAGAGATGAGGATCAAGCCGCCGGACGGCACATACAGGTGGTTCTCATTCCGATACAAATCCATAAAGCCAACTGACAACACAATGGCATTATTCGGCGGAGCACTCATGGACATCAGCCAGGAGCGTGCGAAGGATATACTCATTGAGCGGCTTGCGTTCATTGATGAAGTAACAGAGATACCCAACCGCAACAGGCTTATGGAAGTGGGACAGGAGACATATGATACCTCCATGCTGCTGAACTATTCCTACTGGATAATCGTGTTTGACATTGACCGATTCCACATCGTGAACGATACCTGCGGCTATAACAACGGAAACTATATACTGAAGAATTTCGCGCATATACTGTACAAATACGTCACACCGGGCGGACTTGCAGCGAGGATCAGCGGCGACAATTTTGCGCTGATGCTGCGTGACTACGGTGACGAGGAGCTTCCGATGCTGACAGCAAGGAAGATACAGGACGAATTTGCGAAGCTGGCGGTAGACGAATTCGGAGCGATCAATCTCAGCTGTTCATGCGGCTATTCCAAGATGCCGGAGGACGGAAAGTCCTTCCTTGACGTAATGGAGCACGCAGAATTCGCCTTGAAATCCAGCAGCGGAACACGAAGCAGCATATGCGGATATGCGCCGAGTATGCATGATTCGATCATAGGCAAGACAGAGCTTGAGAAGTCGCTTGCTCTTGCCATAGACAACAACGAGCTCCAGCTGTTCTACCAGCCCAAGATCAACCTGAAAACGGGGCAGATAATGGGCGTTGAGGCGCTGATACGCTGGATAAAGCCGGATGGTACCATAATCAAGCCGGATTCCTTCGTGCCCATAGCGGAGAGCTCACACCTCATCGGCAAGATAAGTGAATTTGTACTGAGTGAAGGCTGCCGCCAGAATATGCTCTGGCAGAAAATGGGCTATCCGAAGATAGTGATGTCCATCAACTTCACATCGACCGACTTCTACCAGAACGACCTGCGTGAGAAGGTATTTGATGCACTGACGAAGTCGGGACTCTCCCCCGAGTGGCTTGAGATAGAGCTGACAGAGAGCCTTGCACTGAGTGACGTAGACTTTGCTGTATCGCAGATGAACAAGCTCCGTGAGCTTGGAGTAAAGCTGGCGATGGACGACTTCGGCACCGGCTACTCCTCACTGAGCTACCTGCAGATACTGCCGATAACACTGCTTAAACTGGACAGATCATTCATCACAGATATACGCAGCAACAACATCGCATTCCAGATCGTATCATCTGTCATCAACATAGCGAAATCCAAAGAGATCGAAACTATAGCGGAAGGTATAGAAAACAAGGAACAGGAAGATATACTGCGGACTGCCGGCTGTGACTACGGACAGGGATACCTTTACGGCAAACCGATGCCGGCGCAGAAGATCGAAGAGTTTTTCGACCGTGCAAAGCGCGGAGCAATGATAACGAATTCCACCAATACAACGAGAAAGAAATCCGGCTCAAAATGATACTGTATATAAAACAAGAGGGTCTGAGTGAAGCGGACAGCTTCACGGTAAAGAACGACTCCGGAATGGACGCATACTACGTAGAAAACGAGTACGAAAAGGCAGGCATAAAGCTGCATATCAAGGACATCTACCACAATGAGCTTGCGGTAGTGAAGCAGAAGCTTGCGTCGTTGGTACCCTGTTTTCTGGTAGAAGAAAACGGCAGCCGAATGGCATCAATAAAGAAAGCGATCTCGGTATTTGCTCCCCACTACAATATCAAGGGACCGGAATGGACGGTGTCAGGTGATCTGAGCTCACATGACTACACCATAAAGAAAGGAAGCCGTAACATAGCTGTAATAACGCGGGCATGGTTTCCGTGGGGCGACAGCTATGAGATCGATGTAACAGATGATAAGAACACGCTGCTGTCACTTGCGGCAGTACTTGCGATTGACGCAGCTTGTTCACCGTAACAGAAATCAAACCTGCAAAAACACAACAGAAAACGGAGGTAATTGTTATGAAAAGAAGGATCGGAATACTGACCAGCGGAGGCGACTGTCCGGGACTGAACGCAACGATACGCGGAGTAGCGAAAGCTTGCTACGAGCGGTTCGGTGAGGACAACGTCGAGATAGTGGGCATATCCAACGGCTATTACGGGCTGATCAACAATCTCTGCAAAGATATGTCCCCATCGGCATTTTCGGGCATTCTGACGCAGGGCGGAACGATATTCGGAACAAAGCGCCAGCCGTTCAAGATGATGCAGGTCATCGGGGAAGACAACATCGACAAGGTAAAGAACATGAAGGAGACCTACAAGAAGCAGAAGCTGGACTGTCTGCTGACACTTGGCGGCAACGGTACCCACAAGACCTCCAAGCTGCTGTCGGACGAGGGACTGAACATAATAGGCCTCCCCAAGACCATAGACAATGACATTTACGGAACCGATGTGACCTTCGGATTCCACACAGCCGTAGACATAGCCACAGACGTGATCGACCGACTGCACACCACAGCAGCAAGTCATTCGCGCATACTGTTATGTGAGATAATGGGCAACAAAGCGGGCTGGCTAACACTTAACGCCGGAATCGCAGGCGGAGCAGATGTAATAATCATACCCGAGATACCTTATGACATTGACAAGATATGTGATTCAGTAATGGCACGAAGCGCATCAGGCAAGACCTTCTCCATCGTAGCGGTAGCTGAGGGAGCATTTGACATCAACGAAGCTAAGATGAAGAAGAAGGAGCGTGCAAAGAAGAGAGCAGAGGCAGGAATACTGACTGCGACAACGCGAATAGCGGCGCAGATACAGCACAATACAGGAATGGAAGCGAGGGTATGCGTACCGGGACATATGCTTCGCGGAGGAGCACCGAGCGCATATGACAGAGTACTGTCAACGCAGTTCGGAGTACACGCAGCGTATCTGATAGCGCAGGAGAGATACGGCAGAACAGTAGCGAAGATAGGCAATAAGATAACATCGAACAAGCTTGCTGACATAGCAGGCAAGACCAAATTTGTAGACACAGAGAATCATCTTGTAATAGCAGCAAGGGACATCGGCGTATCATTTGGTGACTGATAGAAAACAGAAGGGAACATATCGCCTGATATGTTCCCTTTTTATATCTGCAAAAAGTATAATTTTATCCAGTATTAGGGATTCTAAAAAATGCCTTAGAAGCGCTCCGTAAGGGGTAAATCTGAAAACAGTCCGGCGGACTGTTTTCGGAGAGAGGACGCCCTGCAAGAGAGGCGTCCGATTATAATTGACAGACCGTAGTAAATATATCCCCCTGATATATTCCCGATTCTTATCTGCTCATCATATGATCCATATGCTCACAGCAATGGACGAGCATATTCCAAGTACCGCTGTCCACGTTACCGTTCTGAGGAATACCGCACCATTTCTGGAATCGTTTCACAGCCTCGGCGGTCATATCGTTGTAATTACCGCATATCTCCACATCTGGAGCATTATCATAGAATCCGCTGAGGGAGTGGAGCAAGACCTGAATGATGTAAATAAGCTGGCCTGAGTCCCCTTTTCTGACGATATACTTAGCTGACGGGAAGGCATAGTAGGGTACAGGAGCACTGCGCAGGTATCCGCGGTATACACTGACTATCTTATTCCAGGTATCGGGATCAACGTTACCTGTTTCTGGAATGCCGTACTCACGCTGGAAAGCTCTGACAGCGATGGAGGTCTCATTACCGTAAATGCCGTCAGGTATAACCACAGGGATCTTGTCATTCATGAGAGCGATAGCGTGGAGGTAGGTCTGAAGCTCCATGATATGCTGTCTTTTCTGATTATTGGTATAAGCCATGTTAAAACTCCTTTCTCAGCCTGTGATGGTATAGCCGGGATTCTGATAAGGTCGCTTATCGAAGCCGAATTTCAGGTCTGAGTAGACACCGGCGATGCGGTCCCAGGTAACAGCGCCGACTATACCGGTGGGATTGATGCCGAACTGTTTCTGGAATTCGGTAACGGACTGTCTTGTAAGCGGGCCGAAATAGCCGGTATTATTGACCGCAGGGATATTATTATAGGACCTGTTGATAAAGGTAAGGTACTCCTGTATAATTTTCACAGAAGGACCGGAATCCCCCTCTCGCAGGACAGTACCGGGATAGAGAGCAACAGCGGTATAGTCCGGTTTAACGGAATCCGCAATACCCTTATAAGCGCGGTACAGGTCATTGCGGGTAGCTCTGTCCACCTGACCTGTCTGAGGGAGACCGAAAACGCGCTGGAAGGATTTCACAGAGCGTTCAGTTTTCTCACCGAAGTAACCGGTGATCTCCACAGGCTCCACCGCAGCGTAGTAAGCGCCGATGACAGCGAGGTAGTACTGAAGGAAGCTGACCTCATCGCCCTGCATACCGATACTCAGGTCCTCGGTGAAGCTGGGAGCGATCTCTTCCAGTCTCACGCCCTCCGAGTCCAGTTCAGCGATACGTTTGACGCTTGTGTAGATATATGTTATCCTGTACCACGTAGCCTGATCGACGACACCGGTCGCATTCAGACCGAACACAGACTGAAAAGTACGGACAGCGGATTCAGTAGCGGCATCGAAGATACCGTCAGCAGCAGGAATTTTAGGGATAGCAGGATAATTCCGTGAAATTCGGTTAAGGAACACCTGTAAGGACTTCACATCATTGCCGGCTGAGCCGAATTCCAGTTCGAGACCGGGATAAGATGGAAGGACAGTTTTCACGGGAGCATTCTTCACGATATTAATATCCTTTCCGTAGTAATACTGGAGTATCTCATAAGGCGTAAGGCCCTGATTAGCGAGGGTAACAGTCCCCCATTGAGACAGACCGCTGCAAGTGGAGGTCGTACCGTTGCAGAAGGAGGTAAAAAGCGGCTCAACGCTCCCCTGCCGCTGAACGTAGTCATTGAACAGTTCATCGACGAGGAAGCTGATATTCTGGAAGTACTCTCTGCCGTTGATGAATTTCTGGTCATACTGAGTAGTAGCAGTAATATCGAAGTCATACCCCCGTGACCTGTACCATTCGGTGTAGATACGGTTAAGGGCGAAGCTGACGATAGCGTAGATATTAGCGCGCAGGGCATTTTCCGGCCACGTAGGGAAGATCTCACTGGACGCGACATTTTTGATATAGCTTGCGAAATCCACCGTAACATTGGGCGCAGAAGAATCCGGAGAACCGAGATGAACCGTGATAGTTTCCGGGATAAAAGGAGTACCGGTAAGCATAGGCACCTCCTCAGTTCAGCGGCTCACTGAGCGGCGGTTCCTGATTGAAATAAGTCACCGTCTCATCGGAGCTGTTCATCATAGCCGGAACGGGTATCATGCTGAAATTCTGGACGGAGGTGATACCCTCAAAAGCGGGAACATCGACACTGCGTGCATTGAAGAAGCCTTGCGCAGTAACGGAGACATCGAACAGGCTGTAGGGTCTGACGGAGGGATCCGGCAGCTGAGAGTGGCTTATATCCGGAACTGGCACACTGAACTTAGGAGCGGTACCGCTCTGATCGGTCTGACCGGAAGCGATGATAAGGCGGCTGCCGTTCACGATAGCAGACACCATAACAGTGGCACCCTCCACAGCGGAGGATTCATCGCCTGTGCGGACATTGACGAGGATATAGCCGATAGCGGAGCCCATACTCTCCTCGTCAGCATACTGCGGCGGAGAGTCGTCCTCAGAGCTTATCTGACCCAGATCGGTATCCAGCTCAGAGAGGTCGGGTTCGGGGTAGCGGTTATTGAGGTCATCATCGGCATTCTCGTCGATATGATCTGAGTAAGCAGTATCGTCGGGAGCGTCCTCATCGACGCCGAAGATCTCCTCATCATCTGGGATAGACTGCGGCACATAAGGGAGGGCATCATCGGTATCCTCGGTGATCCCCGGCGGAACATCGCTGCGCAGTCCATACAGCCTCATCATTTCCTGTTTATACTGTTCGGCTTTAGAATTAATATCCATACAAATCGCCTCCATAATGATCTGATAGATAATATGCATGGAAAAGCGCAGATATGCAAAAGACCTGCCGCAGAAGCAGCAGGTCTGAGATCACTGTAGAATACCCTTTACACCTTTTTCCTTGAATTGTTTTCTGTAGTACACCAGCTCGTCCTGAATGAGGTCATCGATAACGCTCATACCGAGGAGTTCCACAGGCGCCTTATCGTC
>CADBNS010000263.1 GCA_902796065.1 Ruminococcus flavefaciens | reverse complement strand
TCGCCCTTCAAGGATTTTTAACGCAGTCACCGGCAAAATTTGACGAAAAGACGTGCATGAATCCCTATGTGGACAGGTTCTGAATAAACGCGGTGATAGCGGAGATAATACAGCGTAAGGAGATGATAAAAATGAACATAACACCGCGATCATATGCGAAGATGCGTGAAAAAGCGGTTCCGCGCAGCAATTCCGCCGTAAACACACTTACCGCATTCTGTACCGGAGGAGCGATATGTGCCATAGGGCAGGTCATACGGAGTATTTTTCTGCGGACCGGAATGGAAACAGAGCAGGCAGGAATGTGGACATCGGTGCTGCTGATAGCAGCCAGCTCAGTGCTGACGGGAGCGGGTATCTACCAGCGCATAGCCAGACACGCCGGAGCAGGTACACTTGTGCCGATAACGGGATTTTCCAATGCCATAAGCTCCTCAGCGATAGAAGCGAAATCGGAGGGCTTTATACTGGGAGTAGGCACGAAGATATTCACCATAGCCGGACCTGTGATACTCTACGGCAGCGCGGCAGCAGCGGTATACGGGCTGATATACTGGCTGGCAGGCGTAATATCATAGCGGAGGTGCCTATGCCAGACCAGCGACCGCTCAGCAGGGAGCTTGATCAGAACATCGACATGATACGCAGGCTGTCCGGCGGCTCATCGGACGTACAGATAAACCGATTCACAGCCGGGACCGTGAACTGTGCGCTTATCAGCTGTGACGGGATGCTGTCGTCCCAGACGCTTGCGGAGATGGTACTCGGACCGCTGACCGGGATACCGCCGCAGAACGGATCACAGGAGCTATTCGGCTATATCTGCCGCTATACGCTGCTGTCCACTGACCGTCCCACAGTAACGGATTACGGGACACTGTTCCGGCTGATACATTCCGGATTCGCGGTACTTGCGGCAGACGGAGCGGATACAGCGCTTGCCTTCGGGATACAGGGTTATCCGACCCGCAGCATACAGGAACCGGTGGGAGAGGGGAACATCATGGGCAGCCATGAGGGATTCACGGAGAGTCTGCGCACCAATATGTCCATGCTGCGGCGCAGGCTGAAAACGCCGGAGCTTGTAATGGATATGACCTGCAAGGGAAGTCTCAGCCGCACAGATATGTGCATATGCTATATGAAAGACCGTGTACCGGAGGAGCTGCTCAGAGATATACGGCGGTCACTGGAGGAAATGGATTCGGAGTGCATACTCACCACCGGCTACATCAGACCCTTTCTTGAACGGCGCAGGTTTGAGCTGTTCAACACAGCCGGAACGACCGAGCGGCCGGACGTACTGAGTTCAAAGCTTGCGGAGGGCAGGGTAGCACTGCTGACGGACGGTATACCCTATGCCATAACGGTGCCGCACCTGTTCTGCGAGAGCTTCCAGACCCTTGACGACTACGCGCACAAGCCGATATATGCGACATTTATCAGGTGGCTGAAATACGCGGCATTCATAGCAGCGATACTGCTTCCGGCGGTATATCTGGCGATAGTCATGTATCATCCTGAGCTGCTGAACAGTACGCTGCTTGTGCTTCTGGCGGAGGCAGAACGGGAGGCACCGCTGTCCGTAGTTACGGAGGCATTTTTTGCGCTGCTGATGTACGAGGTGATACGGGAAGCGGGAGTACGACTGCCCAAGCCCACGGGCGGAGCAGTAAGCATAATCAGCGGACTGATCATAGGTGATGCGGCGGTACGCTCCGGACTTATCAGTACGCCGCTGCTGACCGTAACAGCGCTGGCGGTACTGGGCGGCATGGTAGTACCGGAGCTTGATCCGCAGATAACGCTTCTGCGGCTGATGTTTCTCATATCGGGCAGTCTGTTCGGACTGTTCGGCATAAGCCTTGCCGCCTGCGTAGTACTGAGCAATATCTGTGCCACAGAGACCTATGGATTCCCATATACAGTGCCGTTTTCGCCGTTTGTAAGGAAGGGGATGGGGGATTCGGCGATACGCACCGGCATGAGGAAGATGCTTGTACGCGGCTTCACCGTGGAGGACTACAATGAAAAGGATAAATGAGCGTTCATTTACGGCACTGATACTGATAGCGGACGCATTTCCGCTGCTGTGCATCAGCGGCAGCATATCGCTGCTTACCGTACTGGGAGTGCTTACAGGAATGGCAGCCCAGACTGTAATAGCATTGCCTCTTGCCGGACTATACAGCAGCGGAGGGACTATCCGTTCCGGCGGCAGGCTTGTACAGACAGTGTATCTGCTGATAGCAACCGTATGGGGAGCGCTGCTGTTCGATATGCTCTGGCGCACTTCCGGAGCGGTATATATCCCCCATGAAGGCAGCGGGAAATACGGAAAGCTGCTTATTGCAGGGTGTATAGGGGCGGTGTGCCTGTATATTGCCGTTTCGGGACTCAGCGGACTTGCCCGTGCGGGAGCAGTAACAGCAGTTATAGGCGGAGCATTGCTGTTGGAGCTTGTGATATGTGGGGTGATGCAGGGTGATATGCAGCGTATCACTGAATTGCACAGCACCGGCGGACTGGCTGAGGAGATATACCGCGGCATAGCGCTTGGCGGAGGAAGCGGCTGTCTGCCGGTACTGCTGGGAAGTGTACGGGGAGCACCGCTGCGCAGTCTGCTGCGGACATTCATGAGCAGGGCGTTATTTGCGGTGATATTCCTGCTGAGTGCAGAGCTGCTTGCAGCGCCGGTGATGGCAATATCCGACTTTCCGGCAGTCATGGCAGCGCAGCTGTCGCAGCCGTTCCCGTCACAGCGGATAGATGCGCTGTTCATGATAGTATTCTCCTGTATAGCGGTATATTCCATCACAGTCCAGACCGTCACGGCAGCGCTGATAGCCGGAGAGCTGATACCCTCATGCAAGCGGTATGCGCCGGCAGTGATACTGCTGCTGATGACAGCCGGAGCGGTGATACTTGAGCATTCCGGCAGCACATCTCCGGTCATAGCGGGAATGAATATCATAGCGCTGATACTGCTTCCGGCGGCACATATAATAAGAACAAAAATGAGGATTGAAAATGCGTAGAATACGTGGTATAATAGTAAGGCAGCTCCTTTGTGGTATCTGCGTACTGATGCTGACAGGCTGCGGAAGAGCAGGTCATCTTCAGGACAAGGATATTCTCTGCGCAGCCGGATTTGACGGCAGCAGCGTGACAATGGAGTTTTACACAGATGAAAAATGTCTTACCGTACAGACAGACGATATATCCGCAGTACCGGCAGCAGCAGGCATAGCGACCGGACGGGATCTTCTTACGGGGCACACCTCCCTGATAATACTCAGCCGCCGCAGCAGCATGGACGCGCTGGTGTCGGCGCTGAAGGAGTGGAAGGTATCTCCGGAGTGCATCATAGCGGTATCTGACGAACAGCTGCTCAGCGGCGGAGAAGCGCAGCGGCTCATAGGCTCAGTAAGGAGGGCACAGGAGCAGCAGCTTGCACCGGACTGCGGAATAGTCACCGTACTTGGCGGACTATTGGGCATCAGTCATGAAGCGGAGGTACCGCTGCTGGATAAAAACGGCTTCTGCGGTACGGTTTTACTGAAACGGGACACATGAGGTCCCATACATAGAGGTGATTATATATGACCGGCAAAAAGGCGACGAACTGCGAGACCTGTACCAACTACACCTATGATGAGGATTACGACTGCTACGTATGCATGGTAAACCTTGACGAAGATGAGATGGCGCGATTCCTTGCGGGGACCAACTATGCCTGTCCGTACTACCGGCTTGACGATGAATACGGCGTGGTAAGGCATCAGAACTGACGAAAAAAACTATTGACTATTCAGGCAATATCGGGTATTATTATAAGAGATATTTTATTTGGAGAGATATGATGAGTATAATAAGAAGAGTGACCGCTGCGGCAGCAGGAGCAATACTGGCAGTAGTAACAGCCGGAAGCACACTGGTGCTGGGCAGTGCTGTGGCGGACCCGTCAAAGTATCCCGTATTCGGCGTAGATGTGTCCCATTATCAGGGAGACATCGACTGGAGCGCGCTTGAATCCCAGGGGGTAAAGTTTGCATTTATCAAGGCGACTGAGGGCAGCGGACACGTAGACGAATCCGTAAGGGACAATCTCACAAACTCCGCGGATACAGATATACGCATCTCCTGCTATCATTTTTTCAGCTTTGACAGTGCAGGGGAGACGCAGGCAGCCAACTACATCTCCGCAGTAGGCAGAGATGAGATAGATATGCCGCCGGTAGTAGATATAGAGTACTACGCAGACAAGCGCATGAACAAGCCGACCGCAGCTGAGACTGAGGCGATACTCACACCGCTGCTGGAGCGTCTGGAGGAGTATTACGGGACCAGACCGATAATATACACCACATTCCCTGTATATTGCCGGTATATCCGTGAGAATTTCAGTGACTATCCGCTGTGGATAAGGAGTGTCCGTTTTGAGCCGGACATGATGGACTGGAAGTTCTGGCAGTACAGTGACAGCGGAATGCTCAGCGGCTACAACGGAGACGAACCGTGCATAGATTTTAACGTATACAACGGGACATATGCCGAATTCGAGGCAGAGTTCCCGTCTGATGGAGGAAATGAATGACACCATTTGAACTGATACCGCCCATTAAGGACTACATCTGGGGCGGAACGCGGCTGCGCGATGAATACGGAAAGGAAAGTGAGCTTGACCGTCTTGCGGAGAGCTGGGAGCTTTCCTGCCACAAGGACGGGCAGAGCATAATAAAGACAGGCGAATATGCCGGCATGATGCTGAGTGAGTTCATCGCAGCGCATCCGGAGGCACTGGGCAGCGCCTGCGGCAGGTTCGAGTACTTTCCGGTACTCATCAAGCTGATAGATGCCCATGATAATCTGTCGGTACAGGTGCACCCTGATAACGAGTATGCCCTGAGAGTAGAAGGTGAATACGGCAAGACGGAGATGTGGTTCATAGTGGACTGCGAACCGGGAGCTGAGCTGATATACGGATTCAGGGAGAGCATCACACGGGAGCAGTTCCGCAAGGCGATAGAGGACAACACTCTGCTGGACTATGTAAACAGAGTTCCGGTAAAAAAGGGCGATGTATTCTTCATAAAGTCGGGAACGCTCCATGCTATCGGCAAGGGAATACTTATCGCAGAGATACAGCAGAACTCCAACACCACATACAGGGTCTACGACTACGGCAGAAAAGGCGCAGACGGAAAGCCGCGTCAGCTGCACATAGACAAGGCAGTAGAGGTAACGAATCTGGAGTATACCGATCCTGAGCGTCCGGTATACGGAGTGCAGGAGGACGGCGCGGTAGTACAGCTGCTTGCAGACTGTGAGTACTTCACGGTCAACAGAGCGATCGTAAGTACTGAGCTGAAACTCAGCGCAGGGGAGGAGTCCTTTGCGCACGTACTGACAGTTGACGGCAGCGGAGAGCTGACCGCAGGAGACTGCACGATCGCACTGAAAAAGGGTACAAGCGTATTTGTTCCGGCAGGAACAGGCGCATATAGTATAAAAGGTAGTTGTGATACGATAATCACGACCATATCATAAGGAGGATAAAAATGAAATATTATGTAGGAATCGATCTTGGCGGAACAAATATAGTAGCCGGAGTAGTAGATGAAAACTACAACATCATCGCCAAGGCAAGCACAAAGACCAACTGTCCGCGTCCTGACAAGGAGATCGCAGATGACATGGCAAAGATGGCGCTTCAGGCAGTAGAGAATGCGGACCTGAAGATAGACGACATCGAGTGGATCGGCGTAGGAACACCGGGAATAGCGAACAGCAAGACAGGAATCATTGAGTATTCCAACAATCTTGGATTCAGGAACACACCGATGGTGAAGTACATACAGGAGACCATAGACAAGCCGGTATTCATTGAGAACGACGCAAACGCAGCAGCATACGGAGAGTTCGTAGCAGGTGCAGCAAAGGGCGCGACCAATGCGGTATGCATCACACTTGGCACAGGTGTAGGCGGCGGAATCATCATAGACGGAAAGATCTACTCCGGATCCAACTTTGCAGGAGCAGAGATAGGCCACACAGTTATCGAAGTAGACGGAGCACAGTGCTCCTGCGGACGCAAGGGCTGCTTTGAGGCATATTCCTCAGCAACAGGACTTATCCGCATGACAAAGGAAGCAATGGCAGAGCATCCTGACAGTATACTCAACCAGATGGCAGAGGAGAAGGGCAAGGTAACAGCCCGTACCTCATTTGACTGCATGAGAGCCGGTGACAAGTATGCGAAGGCAGTAGTAGACAAGTACATCAAGTATCTTGCAGCAGGAATAACAAATACCATCAACATTTTCCAGCCTGACATACTCTGCATAGGCGGAGGCGTATGCAACGAGGGAGATCCGCTTCTTCTGCCGATGAAGGAGCTGGTCAAGAACGAGGTATACACCCGCAACTCAGAGAAGAACACAGAGATCGTGATCGCAAAGCTTGGCAACGATGCAGGAATCATCGGAGCAGCGTTCCTGGGCAGAGCGAACCAGTAAGAAAAAACACACAGCCATATGTACAAAAAACTGATACGTAATTTGTGCATATGGCTGATTTTACATTCCTTCCGCAACGTTTTAGCTATTTTCTGACACCTTATACATGAATCGATTCAAAGGAGGGATCATGATGAACGGTCCGGATACATTCCAAGCCGATATAAGATCTGCCTGCAAAGGCGACCGTGATGCATTTGCGAGGCTATACAGCATAGTATACAAAGATATGTATCATATAGCGCTGTACAGTCTGAGGAATCAGCAAGATGCCTGTGATGCAGTAAGTGAAGCGGTCCTTGACGCATACAGCAGCATATGTAAACTAAAGGATGAAAAAGCGTTTCGCAGCTGGATAATGCAGATATTATCGTCAAAGATCAGAAAAAAGCAGCGTGAATACTATAGTTCCGGAGAGGAACTGACAGATGAAAGCATACCGACAGTAGAATTTGACTGTGAAAGTGCAGAGCTGAAAGAGGCATTGGACAAGCTGGACGGCAGTTCACGGCTGATACTGTCCATGGCAGTACTTGAGGGGTATACCAGTGATGAGATAGCGGAAGTCTGCGGAGTAAAAGCGGGGACGATCCGTTCGCGGCTGTCGCGCATCAAGGAGCGGCTTCGACTGGAGCTTGGCGTCTGAGCGGAAGGAGTGAGATCATGAATAACGATGAGAAAATAAAAGAGATCATTCAGAGCGAAGAGATACCGGAGCAGCTCAGTCCGGATAACATAAAGCTGATGCTGTACGATAAGACACCGAAGAAGAAAAGGAGTTCAGCAGTATTTCTGAGCAGGTTTGCGGCAGCTGCGGCAGCCATAGTATTGATAGTGAACGGAGCGTCGGCATATCTGAAGCATAAAATGTTTTTAATGAGCAACACGGAATATGCGATAGCGAATATAACCAAGGCATCATTCAAAAACAAAGCGGGTTCATATATGTCCGGATCTGAGGATTACGGGCAGGTATTCGAGGTATTTGAGAAGGCATACGAAAACTATAAAAAGGTGCAGGCTGCACAACGCGTTATAACAAGCGGCATAGAAGAAAGCAATGTAGCAAGCGGTATTGACGAGGCGGCGGAGGAGGATTATAATAATTATGATGAGCCGCAGTATAACAGCGATCAGGATACTGATGCGCTTCCGGAGCATTCTGATACATATAATCAGGAGGCAGGCGTACTGGAGGCAGACAAAGTAAAGACTGACGGAAAGCTGATATACAGGCTGAGTGCGGACACGAATTATCAGACAATGATCCGTGTAATAACAGCGGATAACGGAAAAGTTGAACAGGCGGCAGTTATAGACATAAATGACGTCCTTGACGACAGATATGACAGTCATTACAGGACCTATACCGTAGCTAACGATATGTATCTCTATAACGATATGCTGATAGTTACCGGCAGCGTATACGCAGCAGATATGTCAGAAGAACCGGTATTTTCAGACTATGACTACCGGGGAGTACCGATGTTCGTAGACGGCAGATGTATGAATAAGGAGACATTCACCGCAGTATACACAGCCGGAGAGTCACCGGAGCTGATAAACATATTCTATCAGGAGGGCAGATTCAACGATGTAAGGATAACTCCTGAGGGATATATGTATGTAGTATCAGAGTATGTATCGAAGGTCATCGATTCATCATCACCGGAAAGACCGGAAACATTCGTACCTTACTGCGGAGACCTTGACAGCATGGACTTCATGTTACCTGAGGACATACTTCTTCCTGACGGCTATGTACCGCCGTCGAAATATTTACCATACGCAGTAATATCGAGCATAGACCTGAATGAGACCAATGACCCGAAACTCAGCGATACAAAGGCGCTGGCGGACTGCGCAGGCGACCTGTACTGTTCAACAGACAATATGTACATCGGCTATGGCTGGGGAGACACCACGATAACCCGAATCGCCCTTGAAGGCGGAGAAATACAGCCGCAGGCAGCCGGCACAGTAGACGGAGAGGTCAAGGATCAGTTCTCAATGAGCGAGTATAACGGATATTTCAGAGTTGCATCTACCGGATACACATGGACCGGACGCCGCACCAATTACGTGACGGTAATGGACATGGATATGCACAGAGTAGGATGGCTCGCGGGAATCGGAGATAATGAGGAGATACAGTCGGTCAATTTCCAGGGAGACAAGGGGTATGTAGTCACATTCCGCCTGAGTGATCCGCTGTTTGCCATTGATCTTTCAGACCCCGCGCATCCGACGCTGACTGACGCATTGGAGATAGACGGTTACAGCTCATATATGCAGAAGTGGGCAGACGGACTGCTTCTTGGCACAGGAGTAACGACAGATGAAAGCGGCTGGGAAAACGGAGTTAAGCTGGTAATGTTTGACACCAGTGATCCCAACGAACTGAAGGAATGCGGAATATGGTCATTGTCCGACAGACACGGAGGGATCGGATCATTTGCAATATCAAACCGCAAGACTCTGCTTATAGCACCGGAAAAGAATCTTATAGCATATCCGATTATAATAGACAATAAGTCGAGCTACCTGTTCTTCTCCTACGAAAACGGAGAATTTACATTGCGCGGCAGTCTGAGCAATGATACGGAGAGCAGATATGCACATTATCTTGACAGAGCGATCTATATCGGCGATTATGTATATGTTCTGTCTGACGGTAACATTATCTCAGCTGATATGGATACATTCACGGAGACCGACCGGCTTGTAATGAGCGGTGACGAAGTGACACACGAAGAGGCAGATCCGGAGCCGGTATACTATGAGAACGGCACAATGCTGAATGAAACACCCGGCGATTACAGTGACGATGAATATACGGACTATGAGGAGACCTCAACATCTCCGGAACCGGAGGAATACGCATCAGGAACGGGTTATGAGGATACGGGATCTGAGCCGATAGGTTCATCCGGACCGGCATCTGAGGAGAATTCCGCAGTATCCACCGGCAAATTTGTGAGAGGAAGAGAGATTTCGGTATCAGGCGTTTCAGAGCCATAACTTAACGGAGGCGATAACATGAGAAGAGCAGCACTTCTGCTGCCGGCGGTAATTCTGCTTGCCGGCTGCGGTCGGGAATACACCACAACGCCGAAGGTCATCGACCATGACGAGGCGTACATCAGCGCGACTGCACCGCAGATCGAAGCTGAGGAGACTACCGCGGGCAGTACAGATGAACTGGAAGCGACGGTATACGATGTAAGCGGCAGGACGCTGCTGCTTGGACCGCAGAAAAAGAGCGTAAGTTTCAGGGACGGAGCAGATCTCACGGGCATAAAGCCGGGTGATAAGGTGAAGGTCAGATATGACGGATACGTGTTGGAGAGTTATCCGGAGATAATAAACGATGCTTACAGCGTAGAGGTGACGGAGAAGGCAGACCGCAGCTATACATACGTAACGCGCAGCGGAGAGACTGCATCTTTTTCGCTGCTTGTACCGGAGGGCTGGACGGTAACAGACATCAGCTATCCGCCGCCGGAGGATGAAGAGGCCGAAACGGACTGGGGGATCGACATAACCTCGCCGTCAGGCAGTTATTCGATCAGCTGGCACACTTTCATGGGTATATGCGGAACCGGACTAACGTGGGAGAACACCACGATCAACGGAATGCAGGCGATAGTATACCGCAATGAAGGCAGCGAAGCGTGGAGCTCGGTGTATTTCAATGATTATCCGGATTTCTGGGTTAGTTTCAGTTTTGAGGACGAAGAGAAGTGGCAGAGCAGCAGCGCCGACATAATGGCAATGCTTGACACGCTTGAATTCATGTAAAATAAAACACACCACACTTAGTGTGGTGTGTTTTATTTTACCATATAGGCAGAGTGGATCAGTCGGCGGTTGTTTTCCATGAGACTGGCAGTTCATCTACAGCGCCCACATCGTACTCCTGGATAGCGAGGGCGTCCTTAGCGGTGATACCGTCGCCGCGGTCAGAGACATCTGCATTATCGAGCGCCTCAGGGGAGAGTGGATACTTGTCCTCATTGGCGACAAACTGGAGAACAGCAAGAGCATCGCCGAGGGTGACATTGCCGTCGAGGTTAGCGTCGCCGTAGACCGGAGTTTTAGAAGAAGGCGGCTCCGTGGGATCAGAAGACGCGGAGGTATAGACATTTTTGTACATAGTTTCAGCCCACACTCTGCGCATTTCCTCGTATCCCTCACTGCTTGGGTGAACGCCGTCCTGACTAAGCAGGTTCGGATTATCGATAAAGAACTCACCGAAGTCGGGCCCCTTCACGATCCTGCTGCCGTACTTCTCATACAGCTGATCGATCTTAGCGTTATACAGGGGAACATTATCACCTACGTCCTTATTGGTAGAGCCTGGTATTTTAGGCAGTACCGGAACTTTTCCGGCGGCGAGGATAGCATCGATCATGTACTTGGTATTGTTGTAGTACTCCTCAGTGGCATTTGGATTACCCCACGCATCGTTGGTACCGTAAGCGATGCTGACGAATTTAGCAGGGGAGATAGCGAGCCACTCGTCGATATGCTCCTTACCGTCGATGGACTTGATACCGCCGATGCCGCCGTTTTCCTGGATAGGGAAGAAGCGGTCATCGAGGCGGTTGATGAAGGTAGCGAATCCTGTACCGTAGCAGTTATTCATACCGCCGGCGGTGATAGAATCGCCGAAGAAGATCCAGCTGTCGGATACACCGTCGGACACATTATGAATATCGAAATTGATACTTGCCTGTTTACCGGCCTCACCGTCAGCCTTTGCGATATTCATGCGTATCCAGTTATATCCCTCGAAATTG
>CADBNS010000262.1 GCA_902796065.1 Ruminococcus flavefaciens | reverse complement strand
GGCAAGATAGAGATAATCATGCAGGCGAAGGCAGCGGGAGTGCCGGTGATAAGCAGTATGGGAGCCGGCAACAAGATGGACCCCACAGCATTCCGGGTAGCAGACATATACAAGACGTCGATGTGTCCATTGGCGAAAGTGATGCGGCACGAGATGAAGAAGCGTGGAGTAAAGAAGCTGAAGGTAGTATATTCGACGGAGCAGTCCATAGAGCCGAAGGGGGAGCCTGAGGAGGACACAGCCGGACAGATGGATACCCGACCGGGTGTAAGCAGAAAGCGAGCACCGGGGTCGAATGCGTTCGTACCATCGGCAGCCGGACTGATAATAGCGGGAGAAGTAATTAAGGAGCTCATACAGATTAAATAAAGTAACACAAAAGCAAGCTGCCAGTTAGAAAACTGGCAGTTTTTTTAATTTCATAGGTTAAATAATACGTATCAAAACTATAAAAAAGAATTTAATAGCGCGAAATTTAATTATCAAAATTAGACAATTTGAATAACTTGAAATCGTAAATATGTTACGAACTTTTGTTAACCGTATGCAACATGAATGGTAAAATTTTGACGTTATGGTATAATAAAACCCGGAGTTCAGAGAACTCCCGAATAAAAAATCATTTTTGAAAGGAATCAAAAAATTATGAAGAAGTCTATGAAGAAGATCGCAGCAGTATTATCTGCAGCAGTAATGTGCGCACTCCCAATGGCAGGATCATTCGGCACAACAGCATCAGCAGCAAGCTCACGTACAAAATCTTACAGAACCTACATTGATTTCAAGAAGAGGAACAGTGCACAGGCAAACTTCCGTGTGCTTGACCTTGAGTTCTTCACATACAATCCGTTCAAGATGCAGAGCATTAAAAGAGGAGATGTAGGCGGCTACATCTCAGCTGTACACGGCAGTGGTTCACAGTATGGTGCACTTCACCACAGAGAGTGGAAGACAGGCGGACAGCCCGGCGACGGAACAGTTCTCAAGGCTCTCACAGATGTAAGTGAATCTTCAACATACAAGTTTGAGGACAACACAATTTTCAGAGTAAAGGCAAAGAAGAATAACGGTACAGTTCTTTCATACCTCGAAGTAAAGGAGGATACACACAGCTTAGAGCATATTAGCGGCTGCCTCTCACTGGAGACAGTACTCGTAGGCGATGCAAACGGCGACGGTGATGTAGATATCAGCGATGCAGTAATGGTTGCACAGTATGTTGACAACAACATGAAAGACCTTGACATCAATCTCCGCGCAGCTGATGCAGACGGAAACGGTGTAGTAAACCACACAGACCAGGTAACAATCCAGGAGTACCTCGTTCATCTCTACAATTTCTCTGACATTCAGTAATAGAAGCTGAAATATAACTGACACCGAAGTAAAGACATAAAAAAAGATCCGGAAGCGGATCGAGTGCACAAGCGAAAGAAATACCACCTATGTTCCGGAAGGGGCATAGGTGGTTTTTGTGTTATTCGGAAATATCCGGGTCAGGGTCAGCAGAAGAGCTGTCCTCGTCATCGAAAGAAGTATCTGTCTCAGTGAAATCGGCGCTTACATCTTCAGCGGGAGCGGTGGATTCCGCAGCAGCCGGAGCAGCCGCAGCATTACCGCCCAGGAAGCCTGCGAGGAGGGCTCTTATATCCACACCGGTAGCTTCGGTCAGACCGTCAGTGATCTTAGTGGTAGAGCCGATAATATCGCCGACCAGTCTGCTTGAGTTGCCGTCGCCGTACATAGTGATCTTATCGACACTTGAAAGCGGAGCAGCAGCATTCTTAACGACCTCAGGGAGAGCCTTGAAGTACATTTCGAGGACAGCAGCCTCGCCGTACTTTTTCATAGCCTCAGCCTTAGCATTGATACCCTCAGCCTCAGCGAGACCCTTAGCGCGGATAGCGTCGGCCTCAGCCTTACCGACAGCAGCGATACCTTCGGCCTCCTGCATACGAGCGTACTTCTGAGCCTCGGCCTCAGCCTTCTGAGCCTCAGCCTCCTGTTCGCGCTGGAAGCGGTCAGCCTCAGCTTCTTTTTTCTGCTGATACAGTTTAGCATCGGCTTCCTGCTGAGCCTTATAGCGTTCAGCCTCAGCCTTTTTCTTGATCTCAGCGTCGAGGGCTTTTTCTTGAACCTCAGCTTCCTTAGCCTTGAGGTCGATCTCCTTTTCGGAAGCGGCGATATTAGCATTAGCGCGTGAGATTTCGATAGACTTACGCTGTTCCTCCTGCTGGATCTGATAAGCGGCATCAGCGATAGCGAGCTGAGTATCGGCGTCCTTTTTGAGTTCAGCCTGACGGATAGCGAGCTCGTTATTTCTCTGAGCTACCTCAGTTTCAGCGGTAACGCGGGCATCGTTAGCCTCTTTTTTAGCGAGAGCCTTAGCGATTTCGATTTCCTTTTCGGACTCAGCACGTGCGATAGCGGCTTTTTTCTGGATAGTAGTGACGTTATCGATACCGAGGTTTTCGATGAGGTTCTGGTCGTCGGTGAAATTCTGGACATTGAAGGAAACGATCTCGAGACCCATTCTGTTGAGGTCGGGAGCGGCGTTTTCCTGAACCTTTTCAGCGAAAGCCTTACGGTCGTTGACCATAGCGACGAGAGTCATCTGACCGACGATCTCACGCATATTACCTTCGAGAACCTCTCTTGCGACCTTAGCGATGTAAGAAGTTTCCTTATTGAGGAAGTTTTCAGCGCCGAGCTTGATGAGGTTAGGATCGCTGCTGACCTTAACGTTAACGTTAGCATCGACATTGATGTTTATGTAATCGGCAGTAGGAACAGCGCTTGAAGTTTTAACATCTACAGCGATGAGCTGGAGTTTGAGTTTATCGACTCTTTCAAAGAAAGGGATACGGATACTTGCCTTACCGATGATGATCTTTTTTCTCAGACCGGAGATGATGTAAGCGGTATCCGGCGGAGCCTTGATATAGCCCAGACCGAGAATAATAGCGATGATGATAACTGCGATAGCGACAGGAATGATAGTACTGAGATCAGGCTGAAAAGCTAACGCAGCAGGTGAAGAGATTGCATTCCATACCATAATAATATTCCTCCATATCAAAAAGTATCATAACTGATAGTATACATATCAGTCAGATACAGACAGCCGCGCAAAGAAAAGCGACGGCGAAGATTAAAAACAGCAGCTGTTAAACTGTATGCAAGTATTATACACCAAAAGAGTGGAAAAGTCAATATATTGCGGAATGAATGGGAATACAAAATTGAAATGGCAGCAAATAAAAAAGCATATATCTAAAGAACTTAAAATAAGTTCAAATGAACCGATTATGAAAAGAATACTATTAAGATGAGGGTATACTGAACGTCCTGAGCCGAAATATCCATATAAAAATTGACATAGTGTTATTCCGACAAATTATGCGCAGCAGATGTGATATACTAAAGCAGAATGCTCATATAAGCGAAAGAAAGGAAGATAATAATGTCGGAGACAATGGACAGAAAGGCGATCACCGGAAAGATCAGGCAGCTTGCAGGCGTACTTGGCGCCTTTGGAGCGGGGGCGATGCTGGCGGACAGCAGCATGGCAGGGATAGCATCATTTGCGGACATCTCCCTTGCCGGAGCGATGCCGGCGCACTACACAGCGGCGCTTCTGCTTGGAGGGATAGTCCGCAGCGCAGTATCGGGAACGGTAGGGAAAGATATAGTAAAGCTGACCGCGATAATGATAATATTCATAGCGGAGCTGTTCACGGAGCGGACATCGTATCCGGTATATGCCGGAGTGACAGCGCTGGGAGCGGTAGTAATATCTGGGACGGCGGTATCGCTGCTGATAGGAGAGTTTCCGTACAAGCTGGTGTTTTACGTATTTTACGGAGCGCTGACGGGCTACACAGCGTATGCGTTATCCGGAGCGATATGGGAGCTGCGCAGCAGGAGGGTAATAGACCTGAGCAAGCGGCGGGGACTGGAATATGCGGTGGTATATATAGTAGGCATATCGGCGCTGAGTGCGGCGGAGCTTCCGGGAGTGAATGCAGGAGTGGTCATAGGCAGCGGAGCGGCATTATTTGCGGCGCATTTTTACCGTCAGACCGGTGGAGTACTATGCGGAGCGCTTGCGGTGTGCGGAGCCTATCTTGCATCGCCGGAGACAGGCAGGGAGATGGCACT
Organism: Ruminococcus flavefaciens; assembly: GCA_902796065.1. Lineage (GTDB taxonomy): Bacteria > Bacillota > Clostridia > Oscillospirales > Ruminococcaceae > Ruminococcus > Ruminococcus flavefaciens_X. Next base: position 5,097 of record CADBNS010000262.1, on the reverse strand, counting down.
TTTGCCGGCGGCAGCGCTGCTGACGGGGTGTCTTGCGGAGCGTACACCGCTCATATCCGCGCTTATATTCACGGGCGTGGAGCTGCTTCTCATGGTGCTCACGGGGATAAGTGCAGGCAGTCTGACGTATATGCTTGATGTATTGTGCGGAGCTGCGGCATTTCTGATAGCAGCGCCGTACTATTCCGACCGGTACATCGCGTCCGGAGGCACATCGCAGGAGGCAGCAGAGCAGCATATGAAGCTGCGCCGTGAGTTTCTTGCGGACACAGTAGACACAGTGCGTGAGGAGTCCGGCAAAGCGGCGGAGCTGATGGACAGGCGGACATCGAGCCGCCGCAGACCGGTGAGCGGACTGAGTGCAGCCTGTGAGGACTGTTGTCGCAAGCCGATATGCTGGGAGATGGCGCGGCAGGTCACATTGCGCGGATTCAGGCGGCTTGAGAGGGAAGCGGAGGCATCGCGTGAGACCTTTCCCTACGAGCTTTCGGACTGCATACACAAGGACCAGCTGATAGCCGCAGCCGGACGCGCATCACGGGAGCGGCTTACAGAGCGGCTCATGCGAATCCGGCGGATAGATATGCGGCGGATAGCGGCTGAGCAGATGAAGGTAATGGGGGAGCTGATACGTCAACGTGAGGCGGCGAATGAGACGCGGTATTCAGCAGCGATGAGCGGACAGATACGCAGCCGGCTTGAGCGTCACGGGATAGAAGTATCCGATGTGATCGCGTGGTACACTCACACAGGCAGATTATCGGCGGAGCTGTATTTTCCGGCAGAAATGCCGCAGGACAGCACACGCATTGCGGACCTGTTATCGGACGGACTTGGATTGGTGCTGTGCGGTGACGGAGGGCTCAGCTCAGGGCAGCAGCAGCGCATACGGATAGCGGAGGCGCCGGAGTACGAGGCGGAGAGTTACACCGCATCATCGTGCAGCTCAGACACGGGAGACAACGGCGACACAACAGCGGTATTTGCAGACGGCACAGGCAGCTGTCACATAGTATTGTCTGACGGCATGGGCAGCGGGACGGAAGCGGCGCTGGAGTCGCGAATGGTAGTGCGTCTGTACCGCAGGCTGATATGCAGCGGAGCGGAGCCGACAGCAGCGATAAAGCTGATAAACACGATAATGCTGACGAAGTGCGGAGAGGAAGGCTTTGCGACACTTGACGCAGTAAAGATAGACTGTGATGACGGGACGATGACGATAAGCAAGTCAGGAGCGGCAGCGACGCTGATATGCCGCAGCGGGAGTGTGATGAAGGTATCGGCGCCGACCTTTCCCATAGGGATATATGCGCAGGCGGAGGCATATACATCGGAATACAGGCTTAGTGATGGAGACACAGTGATAATGTTTTCTGACGGGATAGGGGAGAATGCCTATCCATTCATCAAGGAGCTGCTGCTGAGCGGACAAGGTATAAGGCGGATAGCGGAGGAGATATGCGGGAAGGCGGAGAAGTTCAATCCGACGCTGCACGAAGACGACGTCACGGTGATAGGAATACGGATAAAGAGGCGTAAAAGCCATATAGACTAAATATTAAGGAGTAAAAAGAAAATAGTAGCAAAATGCACTAATATATATATCTAATTTTAGCATAAAACATGAAAATTGGTAATGATCGACGAAAAAGCTTGAATAGTAGTGCGGATTCTGTTAAAATGAATATAGCAAAGGAGGCTGAATTATGTCTGTTAATTCAAAAAACAATCCAAATGATTTTCCGCTCTACTTATATCACCAGGGAAAGAATTATGAGTCTTACAAGTTCTTCGGAGTCCATTCGGCGAAGAGGGGCAGAGGCAAGGTATATACGTTCAGAGTTTGGGCTCCTGATGCTGTAAGCGTCTCCGTAGTAGGGGACTTCAACGACTGGGACCGCAGTAAGAATCCTATGGAGCTGATAGCCGACGGGATATGGGAGGCCAGGATAACAAAGCTGGCGCAGTTTGACGCTTACAAGTACAGCATTGAAACAAGGGATGGAAATATACTGATGAAATCGGACCCCTATGCCGCACATTATGAGACACGCCCCGGAACCGCTTCCAAGATATTTGAAAGCAGTTATGAATGGGGCGATAAATCGTGGTATGAGGAAAAGAGCCGAAAGATGATCTACCAGAGCCCGATGAATGTATACGAGGTACATCTGAGCTCATGGAAGAACTATGGCAATGACGTATATATGGACTATGTCTCATTTGCGAAGGAGATAATACCGTATTTAAAGAAGATGTCATACACGCACATAGAGTTTATGCCGCTTACCGAGTATCCTTTTGACGGATCATGGGGATACCAGGTAACGGGTTATTTTGCGCCCACATCGCGTTACGGAACGCCTGATGACATGAGGGCGATGATAGATATGTTCCATGCAGCGGGAATAGGAGTGATACTTGACTGGGTACCGGCGCATTTTCCGAAAGATGCACCGGGGCTGTATGAATTTGACGGCACCTGCTGCTATGAGTACACAGATGACCGCAAGAAGGAGCACAAGGCGTGGGGAACGCGGGTATTCGACTATGGAAAGCCGGAGGTCTGCTCATTTCTCATATCCAGTGCGAACTACTGGTTTGAGGAGTTCCACGTAGACGGACTGCGTGTAGACGCAGTAGCATCGATGTTATACCTTGACTATGACAGGCGTGACGGAGAGTGGACAGCGAACATATACGGCGGGAACGAGAATCTTGAGGCAGTAGAGTTCCTCAGGCATCTGAACGAAGCGGTATTTGCCAAGCATCCTGACGCATTGATGATAGCAGAGGAGTCCACCGCATGGCCGATGGTAACGAAACCAACGGATATAGGCGGACTTGGATTTAATTTCAAGTGGAACATGGGCTGGATGAACGATATGCTGAGTTATATGTCACTGGACCCGATATATCGTGCATTCAACCATGACAAGCTGACGTTCTCATTTTTCTATGCATTTTCGGAGAACTATGTACTGCCGATCTCACATGATGAAGTAGTACATGGCAAGTGTTCGATGATGAACAAGATGCCGGGAGAAGAGGAGCAGAAATTTGATTCCTACCGTGCATTTTTAGCGTATATGATGGCGTATCCCGGCAAGAAGCTGCTGTTCATGGGGCAGGAGTTTGGACAGAGCCGTGAGTGGGACTACAAGTCACAGCTTGACTGGGAGCTGCTAAAGACCACGCCGCACCGCCAGCTTATTGAATTTTCGGAGAAGCTGAACCGTTTCTACATTGATAATCCGCCGTTATGGCAGAATGATGATTCATGGGAGGGTTTCAGCTGGATCTCCAACGATGATTACAAGCAGAGCATTATTTCCTTCAGGAGAATAGACGATGAAGGCAATGAGATCATAGCAGTCTGCAACTTTGTGCCGGTAGAGCGCCGTGATTATCGTATAGGCGTACCGAAGAAGGGCACATACAAGGTAGTATTCAACACAGATGACAAGGAATATGGCGGAAAGGGCAGATCAGCGAAGAGCTACAAGTCGGAGAAGAAAGCGATGCACGGCTTTGACGACAGTATCACGCTGACTATCGCACCGCTTTCAGTAATGTATCTTAAAGCAGCACCGCAGCGCAGGCGCAAGACTGCGGATGACGGCACAGAGCCGGCGAAAAATACAGAGAAGCCGGCATCGAAGCGAACTGCGAAGAAGGCAGACGCAGCAGAAGCGGCACCGGAAAAAAAGAGAAAGGTGACCGTAAAGAAGCACGTTTCCGGGGAAGGGGAACGTCCCGCAGCAGTGCGCAGGAAAGCCGCGGCAAAGGACAAGTAATATTTAATTTTCAGGAGGAAAAATATGAATACCAAGAAGAGAGTAGTAGCAATGCTGCTTGCAGGCGGACAAGGCAGCAGATTGTATGCGCTGACAAAGAATGTAGCGAAGCCGGCGGTACCGTATGGCGGAAAGTACCGGCTGATAGATTTCCCGCTGTCCAACTGCACAAATTCAGGAATAGACACAGTAGGCGTACTGACGCAGTACCAGCCGCTTGTACTGAACGAATATATAGGCAGCGGACAGCCGTGGGACCTTGACAAGATGAACGGAGGAGTACACGTACTTCCGCCGTATGAGACACAGTCCGGCGCATCGTGGTATGAAGGCACAGCGAATGCGATATACCAGAATATGCGGTTTATAGAGAGATACGACCCCGAGTACGTAGTAGTGCTTGGCGGCGACCATATATATAAGATGGATTATTCCAAGATGGTTGACTATCATGTAGCGAACAATGCGGACTGCACAATATCGGTAATAGACGTACCGAAGGCAGAGGCATCGAGATTCGGCATCATGATATGTGACGAGCAGAATCAGGTAACGGACTTTGTAGAGAAGCCGAAGGAGCCGAAGTCCACACTTGCATCGATGGGAATCTACGTATTCAGCTGGGAGAAGCTGAAGAAGTATCTTATCGAGAACGAAAATGACGCAAACGCAAAGCGTGAGCGTGGGGAAGCATGGTCGAAGGATTTCGGAAAGGACATCATCACCTCCATGCTGCGTGACGGCCAGAGGTTATTTGCCTACGAGTTTGAGGGCTACTGGAAGGACGTAGGAACTCTTGATTCGCTGTGGGAAGCGAACATGGACCTGCTTAACCCCAACGTACCCCTTGACTTGTACGATCCGTCATGGAAGATATATTCCAGGAGCAGTTATAATCCGCCGCAGTACGTGGGAGCGAACGCGCACATAGAGAACTCCATGATAGCAGAGGGCAGTGAAGTAGACGGAACGGTAGACTTTTCAGTGCTTTTTGCCGGCGTAACGATAGAAGAAGGAGCAGAGGTCAACTACAGCATAGTAATGCCCGGCACAGTAATAAAGTCAGGGGCGAAGGTAAACTACGCGATAGTAGGAAGCGACTGCGTGATCGAGAGCGGAGCGGAGATAGGAACGCGTCCTGAGAGCGTCGAGAACAGAGACGACTGGGGCATAGCAGTAGTCGGACACAATGTAAAGGTATCCGGCGGCAGAACTGTCGCACCCAAGCAGATCATCAGCGACAATATCTGAGCGGAGGTTTTACAATGAGTGTTAATTATGATGTATTAGGATTGATATT
>CADBNS010000261.1 GCA_902796065.1 Ruminococcus flavefaciens | reverse complement strand
GAAAACAGGCAATAAGATCGGCGACGTAGAACTCGGCTCTACAGAGGACGGCAAGCTTGAGATCACTATGATGGACAACAACGGCAAGGTACTTGACAAGTACACCATCGACCGCAAGACTGCTGAAGGCACAAATTCAGCAGGTGAGCCGGTTATCCTTCCGCAGACTGGCAACAACTCCATGAAGAATGCAGTCATCGTACTGCTGGCATTACTGATGATCGGAACAGGTCTGACCGCAGTAGTGGTATCCGGAGTACGCAGCCGCAGACGCGAGGAATAATAACCTCTCAGGACTGAGGATCTGAAAACTCAGAATAAAAAGGAATGCGCTCATTGGGACATCAGTTCCGTTGAGCGCATTTTTTGCAAAGAAATTGTTAATAATATATTGATTTTTTTTGAATGAGGTGATATAATATCTATATATAGAAGGGGCAATTGTTTTCAGTAAAAGAATACAGAAGGTATAAAAGCCTTAAAGAGGGAGGTTATTCGATGGTAAAGGAAAGTAAAATAAAGAAAATAGCAATAGCAGCTATAGCGATAGTTGTCATTATCGCGGCATTACTGTTATGCAGATTTGTGTTGTTCAAAGGCGGAACAAAAGAGAAAACAAGTTTTTCGTCATTTGAAACCTCAGTAGTACGATCGGAGTTATGCATACCGACCGACCGCTACACGATCTCTGAGATGAAGTACACCAATGCCAAGGATAAGTCATTCAACATAATAATCGAATCATCAACGATCGATATACTCAAAGACAGCTATGAATACAGAGGTAAATCCGGCGAAGACAAAGACTATTACAAATGCAGCAGCAACAGTGACATAAGCTGTTATGTGTCCAAGCAGGATAACGTATATAACATGGAGTTCATAGTTGACAATTATAATAAAGACCTGTTAGAAATAATGTAACAGAGAGAAATTCTGATAAACAAACGCCCTACCCTCAATAAACACTCCCTTAGGAAATACCTGAGGGAGTGTTTTTTTCATCATAAAAGAATCTGTACAAGCGGAGAAACAATAGAATGAAGGGGAGGGGAGCGGAATATGCCGGTAATATATGTACACACAGGATCAGGTATCATCTCGCTCCAGCATTCTGAACTGCCGGACAATGCGTTCTCTTGCCTGCTTTCGGAGGTGCTCCGGACCCAGTATCTCTATGACCGGACCAAAGCTGAGCAGCCGTATCAGCAGCTCAGTCTCGTCCTGCGAATCGTACCACAGCTCGACGGTATACTCGCCGGAATCGAGGTCGCGGACGGTATGTTTCTCATACGAAGCGAACTCCAGCATAAAGCGCTCCACGCCGTTGCGTTCGGGTGTTACCCTGACAACAGCAGGAGAGCTGCATTTGCGGATAGACAGGAATTCATCGACGGAAAAAGGTGTGCGGAACACTCTGCCGGTATCGGAGATGCTGACGATACGGCCGATATTCAGTACAACGCTTTTGCGTATGCGGTCATTTCTCAGCATACAGCCATACGCACGGAACTTATCATTTTTAGGGGAGTACTCCATTTTCAGCAGAACGAACCGTCCGCGCAGCTGCTTGCCGGGAGCGGAGGAATACTGTATATCCACGATGCTGCGTTTTTTCACAGCACTGAGTGCAGTACGGAAATTGGCGATATAAATAGGATCTGCGAAGTCATCGTGATCTGAGAATCTGTCGATGAAGCGGAAGCTATCCGGAGAATAAGCCGGCGGAACATCAGCCAGCCGCTGATTGAGGCGGGACAGTACATCATCGTCGATAAACAGCCTTATGCGCGGATCTGACAGCTTTGTCCTGAGCCACATTTTCTGTAATTTGGTCAGCACCGTTACGGGCGGATTCTTAGTAACGCGCCGGAGTACTCCGTTATTGTCCCATGACAGCAGTCCCCAGCTTTCCTTACCGGGGAGCAGCTTCTGCGGCAGGAACAGTACAGAGTCCCTGAAACCGTCGCGGAGGACAGTTTCCCTGACAGTTTTCTCATCGGTCGCGGCATTTTCCAGCAGCTTTGCAGCAATGTGGAAATAGGTGCCATAGATCTCACTGAATATGTTCATCATCATCACCGCCGTACAATTCATACATTTTATTAATATCGGAGTAAAAGCGCTTTCTGACGTTTTCGTTACCGCCCTCTATGCGGACTATCCTGCCGATGAAGGACTTAGCCCACTGCATGATCTCATTGGGATCAAAGACATCGGCAGTTATGGTATACAGGTGATCGCCGGAGTTTTCGAGAGAGCCGCAGCGTTTTTCTCGTTCCAGTCTTTCGAGGATAAATGGCTCATTGACTTCATCGACGAAGAAGGTGATCCTGATCGGATCAACGCTGTCCGAATTGCGGCGCATACCGAAGGAAACGCCGAAGCATCGGGAAATATTGTGGTCATATGCAGCTTTGAAGTCGTCAAACTCCTCACATACGCCGCCTATCTTCACGGATCTGATATGGTCCAGTCTGAATGAGATGAGCTTTCTTATAGCCGGAATATAGGCCGCAAGGTAGCGCCGACCAGTCTGAACGGACACGAGTATCTGCATAGGTACGACCTGTCCCTTTTCGTTGGGAGTATCCGAGCTGCCGGAGACGGACGTAAAAGCCAGCCAGCGTTTCTGAGTGATAGCGGAGAGAATGTCGGGCAGAAGAATATCCTCGAGTGTGTGGATTATATAGTTATGTTTGATGAAGAAGAGGTCATTGGATATGCCGGCGTATCTGAGGATAGTGTTACCGACAATGCCGAAGTTCTGGGTCTCGGAGAAGAACTTCACGGCATCATCGAGACCGCAGAACTCCCTCATGAAGTCGCCGGCGGTATCACGGGACAGGGAATAGTACAGCGTTTTTCCCTGTTTTACGGCAATTACGATACCCTCATCAGTATATTCCCTCAGCTTATTGCGGACTGTCTGCTCATCGAAGAGCATACCGTACTGAGAATTGAGTTCATCGACGATCTCCCTGAGCGGACGGAGCTTATAGTCGCAGAGAATATCGATAATGAAGAAATGCAGGCGTATGTCATTATCGGTGAAGCTCTTGCAGCGGTAGGCGTTATACAGGGGATTTTCCGGGATATGGCCGCTGTCCACGGAAATTGAGACACTTCTGCCGCGGACGGAATCATCATAGCGCATATAGTCACCCAGCCAGCTTTCGACGCGGCGTTTTTCGTCGCCGTAGGTCCTGATGCTTTTGCGGTCAAAATCGCTGCGTATCTTACAGCCGTATATGAAGAAATCGCGCACATAGTCGCGTGTTTTGTTGAAATTCCTGATAAGCTCGGAGAAACCTGCCATAAACTCACGCTCCCTCGTATAGCTCCGGAAAAACGGCAGTCAACCGCTGGAGCGTATAGTATTATAATATCAGAAAACGGACAAATTTGCAATACTGAAGAGTGTGTGCAGAAAAAAATAAATGATTCTCATGGAAAGTCATGGTATACTATGATCAAGCTAAAAGATAGAACGCGTTCAGGATCCGCAGCAGAACAAAAAGGCACAGACAGCAGAATTATTTATCCTTTCACGATAAAATATGTGCCTTGAACGATGAAAAGGTGCAGACAGCAGAAGCACTATATTAGGGATATAGAAAAATGCACCTTGAAGAATAAGACGCTGACAGCAGAAGGTAAAATTCATCTGACATGAACATAAAGAGCGTCTTGAGGAAAAAACAGGAACGGCTCACACAGCAAAAATGGGATACAACGCAGCGCGCCTGCCTACGGGTCAAGGCACTGTGCCAATAAAATGAGCCGTGAGAGGAAAGTCAGCAACAGCAAAAAAGGAATGGTCAATGCAGGTTCGAATCCTGTCCTGCGGAAACGCAAGGGTAAGATGCTGACTTGAAAGGAGAATCATCATGCTTAACTTTCTGAAGAAGGAAATGAACACAACATACACAGAGAACGGAGCTAAGGCGTACCGTTCAACGGAGTCCTGCTGTCTGGATATGTTTTTCAAGGCAGGAGCTATGCGCAGCTCAACAGATGCGGAGATCGCAGCCGCAGTAACACGGGCATACGCAGAGGATGCGGACAAGACTATGAAGATAGTATTCTTTGCCCGCGACGCAAGAGGCGGACTTGGCGAGAGACGCTTTTTCCGTACAGCGATAGCAGCGCTGACACAGCTCGCTCCCGGGGCAGTAAAGAAGAATATACCGCTGTTTGCGGAGTACGGCAGATATGATGACCTGTGCGTACTTCTGGGAACTTCGCTGGAGAGCGAAGCGGCAGCTGAGATAAAGGGACAGCTTGAGAAGGACGTAGCCGCAATGAAGCGCGGAGAGCGTGTATCACTTCTGGCGAAGTGGATGCCGTCGGTAAATGCATCATCGAAGGCTACCTGCATCATGGGCAGACGACTTGCCCATCTGCTTGGCATGAGCGAGCGGGAGTACCGAAAGGTACTGTCCGGACTGCGCAGATACACCGACATAATCGAGAATCGTCTCCGTGAGCGCGACTACACATTTGACTATGAGGTACAGCCCTCATGTGCGATGTTCAAGTACCGCGGCGCATTCATCAGAAACGACGGAGAGCGCTACAAGGGCTTTCTTGACAAGGTGCACAGCGGCGAAGCTAAGCTGAATACCGGCAGACTGTACCCCTACGACATAGTACGTGCAGCGATGAACATTAATATTACCGCAGAAGAGCGGTATTCACTGGACACATCATGGAAGTCGCTTCCGGACCTGAATGCAGCGAAGCATGAGAATGCCATCGCAGTAATTGACGGTTCCGGCTCGATGACCTGCGGAATGGGAATACGCCCCATAGATGCGGCGCTTTCGCTGGGAATATACTTTGCCGAGCACAATACCGGAGCATTCGCTGATCACTTCATCACATTCTCCGCAACTCCGCAGCTGGTAGAGATAAAGGGCAGGGACATCACCGAAAAGGTGCGTTACTGCAAGACATACAACGAAGTTGCGAACACAGATCTGGAGGCTGTATTCAAGCTGATACTTAAGACCGCCATAAAGAACCGCGTAACACAGGCAGAGATGCCTGCAAAGGTATACATAATATCGGATATGCAGTTTGACCACTGCGTAACAGGCGGAAATAACGAGGTACTGTTCCGCGCAGTAAGGAAGCTCTATGCGAAGTACGGCTACAGGCTGCCGGAGGTGATATTCTGGAACGTGAACAGCCGCTGTGATGCGATACCTGTGACCCGTTCAGAGACTGGCGCAGCACTGGTTTCCGGCTATTCTCCGGCGATATTCGACATGGTAATGGGCGGCGAATGCACACCCGAAGCCGTAATGGAGAATATACTGTCATCTGAGAGGTATGCACATATAACCGCAGCATGATCTGCGGATACATAAGACCTGCCCCGAAGCGTTTCACAAAAAGCGCTCCGGGGCATTTTTTGTCCGGAGATTCTACGGAGCGTGGATTGACGGGACTTATATTGTAGGGTATAATGAATGCAGATGTTATAATTATCTGAATGCCCTTGCAGATACGCAGACAGGGCAATATATTCTTATATTACGAGGTGATAATTACATGGATCAGATCAGAACAGGTGAACTCATAAGACTGCTCAGAACTGAACGCGGTCTTACTCAGAGACAGCTGGCTGAACAGTTATGTGTCAGTGATAAAGCCGTATCCAAATGGGAATGCGGCTGCGGTTGTCCGGATGTGTCGCTGCTGACTGTCCTTGCCGATGTGCTGGGTACAGATGTGCAGGTGCTGCTTTCCGGAGAAATCGATAAAAATGAAAGCGAGAAAGGTAATATGAAAAAAATGAACTTCTTTGTATGTCCTCACTGCGGAAATATCATTACTGCGGCTTCAAATGCATCTGTGTCATGCTGCGGTACTAAGCTCTCACCATGCCAGCCAAGAGTTGCCGCACCCTCCGAAATGCTCAGTGTTCAGGATATTGGCGGCGAATGGCTGATCTCCTCCGGACACGAAATGTCCAAGGAACACTTCATCTCCTTCGTTGCATACGTCTCCGACAGCTCATTCATGCTCTTCAAGCAGTACCCGGAATGGGGCATAAATATCAATCTGCCTATGTACCGTTCCGGCAAACTGGTCTGGTTCTGCAATAAATGCGGTCTGCTCTGTCAGGATATTCGCCCTGAGCGAAAATGATATGCTCTGTTTTACTCCTTTTGGGTTGAATTGATATTGTAACTATGATATAAGGAATGCAAATGCATTCATTTGTACTTTCTATCTGTCAGTTTACTTAAGGAGATTATTATTGCTCCCCCAACTAAACTTAGCCAACCAATGCTCAACATAAAGAAAATATATCTGCGTCAGAAAAACTTGAAATGCGACAGCCCGTCGGCGGATTTTTGCTTTGTCACCGACAAAATTATGCCTGAAAATCCGTACATTCACCCTATGTGGACAGGTTCTTATATGTATCTTTACCGTTTTAATTTCATCTTATGATAATTGAGACAACCTCCGCCGGCATACAATTACCGCAGGAGGTAGATATAATGACAGAAAAAAATAATAGTAAACCGTCCTTCCCGGAGCGAACGGAGTATGAGGTACTTAGTGAAACAGAGACCGAAACAGAGCTTATCGGAATAATACGCAACAGATTCAGCGGAGTAAAGGTCATCTGTCACATACCTAAACACACGGAGGAGGTCACGGCAAAGCTGTCGGCGGACATCACATATGCTTTGGTGCAGACCGTGTACGCGGATCAGGACATAAGCTGCATAAAGAGCATGGAGATATTGATGGAATAAAGATATTGCTCCCGCGTATCCCACTGGGATCAGGGAGCATTTTCAGTACAATGCAATGTACAAGAAAGATACAGAAATAAATTACAGTACCCTGTAAATATCAAGAATCCGGACCCGCGAATGGCTAAGGTGATCATCTCACAGCTTGGCGGACCGGACGGAGAACTGGGCGCTTCACTGAGATACCTGAACCAGCGTTTCGCTATGCCCTATGCAGAGGTCAAGGGACTCCTCACGGATATTGGAACTGAGGAACTTGCCCACGTAGAAATGATCTCCGCGATACTCTACCAGCTGACGAAGGGACTGAGTATAGAGGAGATAAAGGCAGGTGGATTCAGCGAATACTTTGTAGACCACACCACAGGCATCTATCCGGTTGCCGCATCAGGAGAGCCGTTCACAGCGGCATATTTCCAGTCCAAGGGAGACATAATAACGGATCTTCACGAGGACATGGCAGCAGAGCAGAAGGCACGCACGACTTACGACAATATCCTTCGGCTTGCTGACGATCCTGATGTACGTGACCCGATAAGATTTCTGCGTCAGCGTGAGATAGTCCACTACCAGCGATTTGGTGAAGCACTCCGCATCACTCAGGATAATCTCAATTCTAAAAACTTTTATGCCTGCAATCCGTCTTTTGATAAGAAATGCGGTAAATGAACCGGCTTCGGGGGTCTCTGCCTTTATGGCGGGGACTCTTTTTTGCGCAGTCCGGTGAAGCATTCCGCACAAAAAGAAGCAGGAGGACATTCCGTAGAGCGGAACATCCTCCTGCTGAGGAAAGGGAAAAGACAGATTACTTGCTGAACAGGTCGGTATCAACGGGGACCGGAAGGTCGGAAGGGCTGATAGCGCCTGTATCCACCATCTGGATAACGACGGCATCGTTACCGGTAATACCGTCATTACCGCCGAAGACATCGGCATTAGCCTGCTGAACGTCATTAAGTGGGTACTTATCCTCGTTAGCGATAAACTGGAGGATAGCCAGTGCATCGCCGAGGGTTATGCGTGAGTCGAGATTAACATCACCGGGCATAGAAGCGACAGGAGCCGCAGTAGTTGTGGTAGTTGGCACCTCAGTAGTAGTGGTGGTTGTGGTGGTAGTAGTCACAGTAGTTGTAGTGGTAGTAACGACGGGAGCGGAAGAAGAGAGGTAGTCGTCGAGCATATCAGCCCAGTACTTGCCCATTTTCTCATATCCGCCGGCATTAGGATGAACGCCGTCAGCGAGGTCCTTAGAGCCGTCGATAACGCTGTGAATATCGGCATAGATTACATTCTTGCTGCTATAATCGTCAGCGACCTTTTTAATGAGCTGATTATACTTAGCAATATCGCCGTTGGAATTAGCGCCGAAGCCGGTATTACCGAGGTCAGGGATAGTAGTGAGGAAGATGATGCCATTGGAGGGCATATTCTCCCTGAGGTAATCGAGGAGCTGATGGAGGCGTTCCTCTGAGCCGTCCAGGTGACCGTTAGAGACGTCATTAGTACCTATCTGGAGGAGGATAATATCCGGAGAGAACTTCCTGATATAGTCGCCCTTCTGCATAGTTTCGAGGATACCGTTGAGCTTACCGAACCAGCCGCCGGGGAGGTCGGTAATGGTATATCCGCTGTAGCCTGCGTGGTTATCGTCATAGGATACCTGTTTGCCGTTGTAGTTAAAGGAAGCGCTGTCCTTGCCTTCCGGACCCACGAGGTCAACTTTAGTGTATCCCTTCTGCTGCATGAAGTAGCTGAGGAACTTTCTGTATCCGCCCTCGTCAGCCATACCGAAGGTAATGGAGTCACCGAGGGGCATGATCTTAACAGGCTGGTTCTTATCGGAGATACCGAAGCGTGAGCCGTCGGAGCTGTTCTGCTGGGAAGATGAAGGCTGAGTAGCCGGCTGAGGGTAATCGGGCTGGGTAGTAGCAACAGGCTGGGAATTATCAGAAGCGGAGAAGTAATCGTCGAGGGTCTCAGCCCAGAACTTACCCATTTTCTCGTAGCCGGTGCCGTTGGGGTGGAGACCGTCGAAGCCTAAGTCAGCGGTACCGTTGAGGCAGCCGTGAACGTCAGCGAACTCCACGTTTTTGCCGGAGTTTTTCATTTCATCAGCGACTTTTTTCACGGTGCTGTTATACCTTGTAACTCTGCCGTCTGTACCGCCGTAAGCGGTAAATTCGGGGATAGAGCCCATAAACACCTTACCGCCGGAGGGCATATCGCCCAGCATATAATTCACGAGATCTTTAAGGTCGGAAGCGCAGTCGTCCATAGAACGGTTAGCGGTCATATCGTTAGTACCGATAATGAGGAGAACAACATCAGGCTTTGCCTGTTTCACGGCGTTTTTCTCCTTCAGCTTATTATAGAGGCTGCTGTCCTGACCCCAGCTTGCAGGCTGTTTGATCTGGAATCCGCTGTAGCCGGCGTGGTTATCGTCATAGGAAACCTGTTTTCCGTTATATGAGAAGCTGGCGCTGTTCTGACCCTCAGGTCCGACGAAATCGATACCTGTATAGCCTTTTTCCTTCATGAAGTAGTCGAGGAACTTTCTGTAGCCGCCGTTATCGCCCATACCGAAGGTAATGGAATCGCCGACGGGCATGATCCTGATGGTATCTGACTTGGAGACCGCTTCAGCCTGAGAGAGGGCAGCCGGAGCAAGGGCAGATACGAGAGCGAAAGCGGAAAAAACAGCTGAGACGCCTCCTCTCAGCAGTCGGCAGGCAATGCCGTTGCTTCTCGTAATGTTTTTAACAATGTTCATAATTTCCTCCTTTTTGAAATTGCTTCAAAGATGTAAAATAAGAAAAACTATCCTCCTTTCGTTAAAATGAAAGCATTCCCCCAAAGAGTTTATATATTTATCCAAGTACAATATACACCTAAAAATCAGATTTGTAAAGAAACAACATAAAAAAGCGCAATAATTATCAAATGTAAAGCAAAAAACGGTCAGCACAACAAGGAAAAAGCATGAAAATTATTTCAGAAAAAAGTGTTGACAATTAAAAATTGATTTGATACAATAAAAACACTGTATTAACTTCGATCGAATATACAGAAAAAACACGGAGGGTTTATTATGACCAGAGACGATTTTCACAGGTATATTGAAAACAGCACAGGCAACGAGAGCAATATCTGCCAGATCTGTGCAATAAAGGACGGCGAAGTGGTATACAGTGACAGCTGGCGCGGATTCCGGACGGACAGCGCAGTCAATGTTAACTCAGTGACCAAAGGAATAATGGCGATACTTACAGGAATAGCCATAGACAAAGGTATGATAGAGAGCACTGCGCAGAGGGTAATGGACTTTTTCCCGGAATATGAAGTAAAACGAGGAGAGAAGACGATATTCAGCGTTACCATTGAGCATCTGCTGACCATGACAGCGCCGTACAAGTACCGGTCAGAGCCGTGGAAACAAGTCTGCACTTCGCAGGACTGGACAAAAGCGGCACTTGACCTGTTAGGCGGAAGAAAAGGGATAACCAACGAATTCCGGTATGCAACGCTGGGAATACAGATACTTGCAGGTATCATAGAGAACGCATCAGGTATGAGGTGTATAGATCTTGCCAACGAATACCTGTTCAGACCGCTGGGGATCCCCGAACACAGGATACACGGAGACAGCAGCAAGGAAGATCAGCTGGATTTCCTGATGAGCAAGCTGCCCCGTGATAACGAGTGGTACTCCGATCCGCAGGACACAGTTACCGCCGGTTGGGGACTGACCCTTTCGGCACAGGACATGGCAAAGACGGGGTATATGCTGATAAATAGCGGAGAGTACAAAGGCAGACGGATAGTATCAGAAAGCTGGGTAAGGGAGATGACTGCACCGAAACAGCAGTTAGGAGAGCGTTTCGGTAACATGGAATATGGTTATCTTTGGTACACTCCCCACAAAGGCAAGCGGATATTTGCCGCTATCGGTGACAGCGGAAACATTATATACGCCGATCCGGAGAAAGGCGTATCGGTAGGCATAACCGGAACATTCAAGCCGCGGATTTATGACCGTGTGGAATTCATAGAGCGAATGGTCATACCGCTGACATAATGAATGGATAAAGCCGCACATATAGTTACACCTGCAAAACGAAAACAGGCAGATACGATAATGAAGTATCTGCCTGTATTTTTAGAACCTGTCCACATAGGGATTCATGCACGTCTTTTCGTCAAATTTTGCCGGTGACTGCGTTAAAAATCCTTGAAGGGCG
>CADBNS010000260.1 GCA_902796065.1 Ruminococcus flavefaciens | reverse complement strand
GACATTGAGCTGCTCTCACCTGTGGCGATGTTCCAGCCAAGATATACCAGATACCCTGCCACCAATGCCCTCAGCACAGCTTTCTTTCCTGCCTTGCTCCGGAGCTCTTCATTGTATTCCTGTTTTGCCATTGCAGCCTCCTGTATTTTACATTGCATAATATTCCAGCCCGGAACATTACAGCTCCGGGCCGGATAGATCCTTTTATCGCTTTTATCAGCCAGCCTTACCGGTCTTGCGGTTTGATACTACGTCAAAGATAACAGCTACAAGAAGAACAGCTCCCTTAACTACGTACTGCCAGTTATTATCAAGTCCTATGATCGACATACCCTGGTTGATTACACCAAGGAGTATAGCTCCGACCATAATGCCTGGAACTGTACCGCTTCCGCCGTATGCTGAAGCTCCGCCTATAAAGCATGAGCCGATTGCGTCCATCTCAAATGAGTTACCTGTATCACCGTTTACAGAACCGATACGTGCTGCCATGAGCAGTCCGGAAAGACCTGCAAGAAGTGACATTGAGGTATATGCTACGAAGTATACACGCTCTGTATTAATACCGGAGAGCTTCGTTGCCTTCTCATTTCCTCCGACTGCGTAGAAGTAACGTCCGAATGCAGTCTTTGATGTGATGAATGCGTAGAGGAATACCACTGCCAGCACCCACAGTGCCATTACAGGGATTCCCTTGTAGTGTGCAAGCTTCCATGTGTAGTAAAGCACGAGAGCTGCAATGACTGCGGTCCTTACGATCTCAGAAACCGCGTTTGCCTGCTTATAGCCCTTCTTTGCCTTCTTCGCACGGTTGAGCACTGTCATGATCACGATTATCGCTGAAATGGCTATTCCTGCTATGAATGCAGACCATTTGGCTTCATCATTGTCAATTCCGGGTATATTGATGTAAGATGCAAATATATCCAGGAAGGTCTTATTTGTTATAGGCACTGTCTTTGAGCCAAGTATCGCACGGCCAAAACCACGGAACAGGAACATTCCTGCCAGTGTACAGATAAACGGCGGTATATGCACATTACCTATCCAGAAGCCCTGCCACATACCTATAAGGCATGAGAGCGCAAGGCAGATAAGAATGATGAGTATCGGATGCAGTCCGGTTGTTGCAAGCATCTGAGCTGCGATAGCTCCGATCAGGCAGACAGTTGAACCGACGGAAAGGTCGATATTACCGCCTGTAAGTATACAGAGCAGCATACCGCAGGCCATGACAAGCACGTATGCATTCTGAAGAAGCAGGTTGGACAGGTTCTGCGGATAAAGGAGACGTCCCTGAGTAAGGACGGCAAAGAGTATAAATACCACGACCAAAGCAATGACCATGGTGTATTTTTTTATAAATGTCTTGGTGTTCATATTGCACTTCCTCACTGATTATTTTTTGTCGGACTGGAGTATTGCAGCCATGATCTTTTCCTGAGTTGCATCAGCAGCCTTCATCTCAGCTACCAGATTGCCCTCGTTCATAACATAGATACGGTCGCACATACCAAGAAGCTCCGGCATTTCTGACGAGATCATTACTACTGACTTGCCCTGTGCAACAAGGTCATTCATGATGCAGTATATCTCGTACTTTGCACCGACATCGATACCTCTTGTAGGTTCGTCAAGTATAAGTACCTCAGGATCAGCAAACATCCATTTCGCAAGAAGTACCTTCTGCTGGTTTCCGCCGGATAGATTTCCGACTGCCTGCTGAACTGTAGGCGTCTTTGTATGCAGCTTCTCTTTATAGTCCTCAGCAACGGAATTCTCTTTGTTTACGTCGATTATTCCCTTATTGCAGACTTTTTCGATCCTTGCCATAGTAGTATTCTTTGCAATGGACTCTGCAAGAATAAGTCCATTTCCCTTACGGTCCTCAGTTACATAAGCAAGTCCTGCATTGATGGCATCACGAACGTTTTTAAGGTTCTTTTCCACGCCGTCAATTGCTATGGTTCCGCTTATTTCAGTACCGTATGATCTGCCGAAAATAGACATTGCAAGCTCAGTGCGTCCCGCACCCTGAAGTCCGGAGAATCCAACTATCTCTCCGCGGTGTACATTGAAGGATACGTCATTTACGACCTTCTTCTCTGAATACAGCGGATGATGGACAGTCCAGTTCTTGACCTCCATGCCTATCTTTTCACTGATGTTATGCTCGCGGGCAGGATAACGGTCACTTAGCTCGCGTCCTACCATTCCGCGTATGATGCGGTCTTCATCGATGTCATGACCGGAATTGTCGATAGTCTCGATGGTTGAACCGTCACGTACTACTGTGATCTTATCTGCAACGTATGAGATCTCATTCAGCTTGTGGGAGATGATGATAGATGTCATACCACTGTCCTTCTTGAAACTGAGCAAGAGATCAAGAAGCATTTTTGAGTCCTCTTCATTCAGCGATGAGGTCGGCTCATCAAGTATCAGCAGCTTTACGTTCTTGCTGAGTGCCTTTGCGATCTCAACAAGCTGCTGCTTACCTGTACCTATGTCCTTGATAAGTGTGGTAGCCTCTTCTTTGAGTCCTACCTGACGCATATGCTCTCCGGCTTCATGATAGGTTCTGTCCCAGTCAATGCCGAATCTGCCTTTGCGCTCGTTGCCAAGGAACATATTCTCACCTATGGAAAGCTCCGGAATAAGAGCAAGCTCCTGGTGGATTATTACTATTCCCTTTTCCTCACTGTCGTGAAGGGTCTTGAACTGGCATACTTCACCGTTATATACAATATCTCCGGTATATGTTCCGTGAGGATATATACCACTGAGTACGTTCATAAGTGTTGATTTTCCAGCGCCGTTCTCTCCTACAAGAGCGTGTATCTCTCCGCGCTCAACTTTGAGATTAACGTTATCAAGCGCCTTTACTCCGGGGAATTCTTTTGTTATGTTCTTCATTTCAAGGATGTAATCTGCCAAGTATATCCCTCCTTCTGTATCTGGTTTAAAAGAAGGGCGGGACTATATGCCCGCCCCTATTAGATCCGCTTTAGAAATATATCCGATCAAGTTGTGGATGCTGTAGATTCCAGATACTTGTTGCTGCTGTCCCACTTGTAAAGTCCTGTATCAACGAGATACTGGAGATTATCCTTTGTAACAACAACAGGTGAAAGGAGGTATGAAGGAACAGTCTTTACACCATTGTCATATGAACTTGTATCATAAGTAGCCTCTGCTGAAAGCTTGCTTACAAGGCTTCCGTCAGGTGTCTCACCGTTAAGAACTGCCTTGGATACTTCCAGTGTAACGCCTACCTCTTCGCTTACGTTCTTGTATACAGTCATTGTCTGTATGCCGTCAACGATATTTCTCAGGTTAGCAATATCGCCGTCCTGACCGGTAACGATAGGTGAATTGCTGCCGGCGTAGTCAGATGTGATAGCCTGAGCTACGCCAAGAGCTGTGGAGTCGTTTGAGCAGAGTGCTACATCAAGCTTAGTACCGTCAGAGTAGTAGGAAGCAAGTGTGTTCTGCATATTCTCCAGAGCTGTATCTGTAGACCACTTAGTTGTTGCTACCTGCTCGAATGTCTTCTTTCCTGAAGGAATAACGAGCTTGCCGCTATCGATGTATGTCTTGAGAGTGTCATATGCACCGTTGAAGAAGTAGTTTGCGTTGTTATCAGCCGGATCACCTGCTGTAAACTCGATGTTGAACGGTCCGTCCTCACTGTCGAGCTTCAGCTCGTCGCGGACGAATTCACCCTGGAGCTTACCAACTGTATAGTTATCGAATGATACATAATAGCTTACTGCATCTGTATTCATGATAAGACGGTCATATGCAACTACCGGGATACCGGCTGACTTAGCATCGCTGAGTGTCTGTGACAGTGTATTACCGTCAATAGCTGCGATAAGGAGAAGATCAACATTATCTGCGATCATTCCCTGAATATCGTTATTCTGCTGCTTTACATCATTATCAGAATACTTCAGTTCTGTCTTAAAGCCAGCTGCCTCAAACTGTTCTTTAAGATACTCACCGTCTCTGTTCCAGCGCTCAAGTGACTTTGTAGGCATCGCAATACCAACTGTCTTTGTACCGCTTGAACTGTTATCAGCACCTTCATTGTTATTAGTGTCGGAGCTTGATGAGTTGTTGTTACTATTTGTCACCGGTGTATTGTCAGTGGTTTCTGTACCACCGCATGAAGCCATACCAGCAACCATTGCAAGTGAGAGAGCTGTTGCTAAAAATCTTTTCATTGTTATTTCCTCCTTATTTTTCGGAATTATTATTTGTTTTCTTGTTGAGCCCGACTCAACCATTACAGCTTTATTGTACAACATTGTTGTTATTATGTCAATACGTTTGACCGTTTTTGGTGGATTGAATAATATAGATAGATAAATTATGTGCAAAATATCAATTGACTACATTATTAAAAATTACAAATGGTATTCTTTAACGAAAAAATAAATAAACAATCCGCATAAAAATGTTCATTTAAAATGATTCGGCATTATTTTAGTTATATGTCCAAAGGGTAAAGTATCCAGACTGTCAACAAAAAGCCTAATCCGCAAATTACTGCAAT
Organism: Ruminococcus flavefaciens; assembly: GCA_902796065.1. Lineage (GTDB taxonomy): Bacteria > Bacillota > Clostridia > Oscillospirales > Ruminococcaceae > Ruminococcus > Ruminococcus flavefaciens_X. The sequence continues at coordinate 1,261 of CADBNS010000260.1, read as the reverse complement.
TGTTACCGTAGAATCCGAATAAACACAATGCCCCTGAGTGCTTCGTAACACTCAGGGGCAAACTTCTTTTTGGTTATCTCTACAAATCCGTAGATATACTTTTGTGTTTTTTTACTCTTCCTCACTCTCAACGACGGATATTCCCAGTACGTCAAGGTTCGGCTGGTCAACTACTGACGGACACTCACTCATGAGCTCACTTGCATTCTGTACCTTCGGGAATGCTGTTACGTCACGGAGACTGTCAGCCTTGCACATTATCATTGCAAGTCTGTCAAGTCCGATTCCCATACCTCCATGAGGCGGTGCAGCATATCTGTATGCATCAACAAGGAAGCCGAACTTAGCCTGTATCTCTTCGTCTGTCATGCCCAGAGCCTCAAACATTCTCTGCTGAAGCTCAAAGTCTGTGATACGCATTGATCCGCTTGAAAGCTCTGTTCCGTTTAGTACCAGATCCCATGCCTTTGCTCTTACATTTGCAGGATCAGTGTCAAGGTAGTCCATGCACTCCTCCATAGGCATTGTGAACGGATGATGTGCAGCTACCCATGTATTGCTGTCTTCGTCGTACTCAAAGAACGGCATTTCTGTGATCCACAGGAAGTTGTAGTTGTCCTCAGGGATAACATCAAGGCGCTTGCCGCATATCAGACGGATTGCACCAAGTGTTGAAAGAACTGTCTTGGTCTTGTCTGCGCAGATGAGTACAAGATCACCCTCGTGTGCATCAACTGCTGCGCATATCTTTTCAAGATCGCCGTCCGCAAGGAACTTCTTGAATGAACAGTTAGGCTCATCTGCCCAGCGGATATAAGCAAGTCCCTTAGCTCCGATACCCTTTGCGTGGTCAACGAGCTTGTCTATTTCTTTACGTGTATATGTTGCAGCTCCGTTCTTTACGTTGATAGCACGTACAGAACCGCCTTCCTCGATAGCGCTCCTGAATACTACGAAATCGATGTCCTTTACTGTGTCAGTAATATCCTGTATCTCAAATCCGAAGCGGGTATCAGGCTTGTCTGAGCCGTAACGGTTCATTGCATCAGCAAATGTAAGTCTCGGCAGCGGAAGCGGTACATCTACATTCATTACTTCCTTGAATACACGCTGAATGAAGCCTTCTACACACTGCTGAATGTCCTCAGCGTCAACAAATGACATCTCAAGGTCTATCTGTGTGAACTCAGGCTGACGGTCTGCACGGAGGTCCTCATCACGGAAGCAGCGTGCAAGCTGGATGTATCTGTCATATCCGGCG
>CADBNS010000259.1 GCA_902796065.1 Ruminococcus flavefaciens | reverse complement strand
GCACTCAACCATTTTAGGTGTGAGTATACAAGCGGCACAGTCCAGCGTAGGGAATGTTTTATCTATCTGTGCCATTTTACCGCCGATGGTAGGTTCTTTTTCGACAATATCAACATCGAAGCCTGCCTCGGCAATATCAAGAGCAGTCTGGATACCGGCAATACCTCCGCCGATAACGAGGGCTCTTTTGACTACCGGGCTTTCGCCGGCAGTAAGCGGTGCATTAAGGTGCACCTTAGCGACAGCTGCCTTACCGAGGATAATAGCCTTCTCGGTAGCGGTAGCGATCTCCTTATGTATCCATGAGCACTGCTCGCGGATATTAGCGATCTCAACGAGGTAAGGGTTGAGACCAACAGAAGCAGCAGCCTTACGGAAAGTATTCTCGTGCATACGGGGTGAACATGAACATACGACAACGCCGGTAAGATTGTGCTCTTTGATAGCGTTCTTAACGAGGTCCTGTCCGGATTCCGAGCACATATACTGGTAATCCTGGGAGATAACTACTCCGGGCTCATGGCCGAGTGCTTCTGCAACAGCCTTAACGTCCACAGTTGCGGCGATATTGGTACCGCAATGACAGACAAATACACCTATTCTCTGCATGGTATCTCCTCCTTACTTAGCATATTTTCTGAAAGCAGTAACGATAGCCTGCTGAGGCAGGTCCTCGTCCAGCATACCCGGTATCTGAGTAGGCACAAGGTGGTTATTGCCCTGCTGACGAACGGCAGCGAGACGTACAGCCTCAACGACCTTGGCAGGTTCAACACCTCTCGGGCATCTCTCAACGCAGGCAAAGCAGGTCAGGCACTTATAAAGCGACTCAGAATTAAGGAGCGGCTCAATATTGCCTTTTTCGACCATATAAACGAACTGATGCGGGTGGTATTCCATCTCGCCGTATGAAGGGCAGGTACCTGAGCACTTACCGCATCTCATACATTTAAGGACATTGACACCGCTTGAGCGGATGATCTGTTCCTGAAGATTCTTATTCATTGTTAGCCTCCTTCAGTCCGAGTGCCTCGGCAAGAAGTTCAGTGAAGTAGAACACAGGCAGGTCAGAGCCTGAATTCTTTTTGAGATTATACAGACAAAGCGGACAGGCAGTAATGATCATATCAGCGCCCTGATCCTTTGCGGAGTCCATAACAGCGCCGCTTCTCTTGGCAGCCTGAGCCTTATCCTCCATAGTGATATAGCCGCCGCAGCACTCATTACGCTGAGCGTAGATAACGGGAGTGCCGCCGATAGCCTTGATGAAGTCCTCCATGATGGTAGGATTCTCGGGGTCATCCATAGCGAGTGCCTTGCTTGGGCGGAGGAGAAGGCAGCCGTAGTAAGCAGCGATCTTCTTGCCCTTGAACGGGTTGACTACCTTAGCCTTGAGATTGTCGAAACCAACGACATCACGGAGGAGTTCGAGGTAATGGTAAACAGTAGTCTCACCGGCATAGGGGGTATCGAGTTTGAGGTAATTGTTGACTTTAGCAGCCATATCCTCATCACGTGCGATGTCATAATTAGTCTGTTTGATCACATTATGACAGGCGGAACAGACAGTAACGAGAGGGCGGTCAAGTTCTCTGGCAGCATTGAGAGTTCTTACTGCGGAGAGCTTGGTAGCGATCTCATCTTTAGCAGTAGTATAGGCACCGCCGCAGCACTGCCAGTCAGCCGGCTCTTCCAGAGAGATACCGAGAGCCTCAGCGGAGGACCTTGCATAAGCGTCAAGGTCCTTAGCCTTAGTTCTCAGCGTACAGCCCGGGTAGTAAGTGAAAGTTTCCATATGTACGCTTCCTTTCGTAAAGTATTAGACCATTTCTTCGGGGTGGAAGACCTCGTCGAACTTTTCAGCGGTCAGGAAACCGAGTTCAACGCAGGCGTCCTTGAGAGAAATATTGTCCTTGAAAGCTTTTTTAGCTGTCTTAGCAGCGTTCTCGTAGCCGATATAGGGGTTAAGAGCGGTAACGAGCATAAGGGAGTTGTGGAGGTTGTGGTGCATTTTCTCCTTATTAGCCCTGATACCCACAGCGCAGTTCTTGTTGAAGGACAGGATAGACTCACTGAGGAGTCTTGCAGACTGAAGGAAGTTGTAAGCGCATACGGGCATGAACACATTGAGTTCAAAGTTACCCTGAGAAGCCGCCATACCAACAGCCACATCGTTGCCCATGACCTGAACAGCGACCATAGTCACCTGCTCGCACTGAGTAGGATTGACCTTGCCCGGCATGATAGAAGAACCGGGTTCATTTTCGGGGATAAAGATCTCGCCGAGACCGTCGCGGGGACCGGAAGCCAGCCAGCGGACATCGTTAGCTATCTTCATCATATCCGCAGCAAGAGCCTTGAGAGCGCCGTGAGCGAATACGATCTCGTCCTTAGAGGTCAGTGAGTGGAACTTATTAGGTGAAGTGATGAAATTCTTGCTGGTGAGCTTGCTGATGTACTCAGCAGCCTTCTCAGCGAATCCGGCAGGAGCGTTCAGACCGGTGCCGACAGCGGTACCGCCGAGGGCAAGTTCCTTGAGTTCCTCGCAAGCGGAGAGGATCATTTTCCTGTCCTTTTCGAGGGAAGCTCTCCAACCGCTGATCTCCTGAGAGAACTTGATAGGTGTAGCGTCCTGGAGGTGTGTACGGCCGCTCTTTACGATGCCCTCGTTCTCCTGTTCGAGACGTACAAGGGTAGCGACGAGAGTGTCCACAGCAGGTATCACCTTATCCTCAAGAGCGATAACAGCAGCGATATGCATAGCAGTCGGGAACGTATCATTTGAGGACTGGCTCATATTGATATCGTCATTCGGGTGGAGCATTTTGCTGCCTGCGATCTCATTGCCTCTGTTAGCGATGACCTCATTGGCGTTCATATTAGACTGAGTACCGCTTCCTGTCTGCCAGACAACGAGGGGGAAGTGGTCATTGAGACTTCCGCTGATGACCTCATCACACGCCTGTGAAATGGCAGCGAGCTTCTGATCAGTCATGCGATCGGGTTTAAGCTCATGGTTAGCCATAGCGGCAGCCTTTTTGAGTATTCCGAAAGCATGGGTGATCTCTCTTGGCATAGTCTCGATGCCCACACCGATAAGGAAATTTTCGTGGCTGCGCTCTGTCTGAGCAGCCCAGTACTTATCAGCGGGCACTTTAACTTCGCCCATAGAATCATGTTCGATACGGTATTCCATTATTTGATCCTCTCCCTGGAAATAAAAGTTCGGAACGCGACAACATTCCTTTATATGATGCTAATATAAGTATATCAGCAAAATATGAAAATTTCAAATTCACTTTAAGAATAAAGATATTCTTAAGTTGATATATTATTAACAATGTTCAGTTAAAGACAAGCTGCCCGCAGGCAGCAGAACAGATAAGATATATTCAAAGTCATATTACGAATAATATAAAATATACATATAAATTTTAGTCTTTCGTGATTCATTATTATATAGAGTGTTGCAGTAGTGAAACACCCCATTTTTAAAGCACCGGCAAATTCTGGGATATTTCACGTTTTTTGCGAATCTGCTGACAAATCATCAGCAAAAAAGGTGCCGGAAGTAAAAAAGTAGGCATACAAAAGTGCCATAAATACGATACATTTTTGGAATACTACTATTCTTCTAAAGGAATATCGCTCCCAAAAGATTGATAAAAAATTCACACTTGTTTCCTTTACTATTCCCGGACCACTGCTGCGATCCGGGAACAGAGATCACTTATTATCGTTAGAATTGATACAATAAGAAAGTGTAGTCAGGCTGTCGCCGAGGTGAACGTTTTCCACAGCCACATCTTTATGTTCGAGTCTGAGGTCATAGTGGGTAAAGTTCCAGAAAGCGTGAACACCATAGCTTATTAGTTTTTCAGCCTGAACAGCAGCAGCCTCCTTCGGGATACAGAGAATAGCAGCTTCGGGGTGATGCTCGTTACAGAAAGCTTCAAGCTGATCGATGCTGTTTATTTTCAGCTCACCGATCTCCATACCGATAAGGTCGGGGTTCGTATCGAAAATACCGATGAGGTCGAACCCTCTGTTTTTGAAATCGAGGTGAGCAGCGATAGCTCTGCCGAGATTACCGGCACCGAGAAGAATCATAGGGGTCTGTTTATCGAGACCAAGGATCTTGCCGATCTCCATTTTCAGGCCGCTGACGTTGTAGCCGTAACCCTGCTGGCCGAATTCGCCGAAGCAGTTGAAGTCCTGTCTAATCTGTGAGGCTGTAAGTCCCATTTTTTCTGCAAGTTCACGTGATGATATACGGATATATCCGTTATTTTCAAGCTCCCCAAGGAATCTGTAATATCTCGGAAGGCGCCTGATAACCGAGTTAGATATCGCGTTTTTTGACATAATGTATGCCTCTCAATCCTTCCGGAAAGACCTGTTTTTACATCATTTTATCAAGTCTTACCTTTATTTCATCGAGGAAGGTCTTTGAATCGACCTTCTTTTTATTTTCAAGCTTGGAAATGAGGAACAGGTCGCCTGTCATGACGCCCTCCTCGATAGTCTGGATAGTAGCCTTCTCGAGCTTGTCAGCGAAATCGCAGAGCTCAGGAGTACCGTCCAGCTCGCCTCTCTTGCGGAGAGCGCCGCTCCATGCAAAAATAGTTGCAACGGAGTTGGTAGAAGTCTCCTCACCCTTGAGGTACTTGTAGTAGTGACGCTGAACAGTACCGTGTGCAGCCTCATACTCATAGATACCATCAGGAGAAACGAGAACAGAAGTCATCATAGCGAGGCTTCCGTAAGCGGTGGAGACCATATCGGACATAACATCGCCGTCGTAGTTCTTGCAAGCCCAGATATAGCCGCCGTTAGAGCGGATAACGCGGGCAACAGCATCATCAATGAGGGTATAGAAGTACTCGATGCCGGCTGCCTCATACTTCTCCTTATACTCATTGTCGTAGATCTCCTGGAAAATATCCTTGAAGCGGTGATCGTACTTCTTTGAGATAGTATCCTTAGAAGCGAACCAAACGTCCTGCTTGAGGTCGAGGCCGTAATTCAGGCAAGCTCTTGCGAAACCGGCGATAGAGTTATCCAGGTTATGAAGGCCCTGAATGATACCGTCGCACTTAGTGAAATCGTGGATAAGCTCACGAGTCTCATTGCCGTTCTTATCAGTAACGACCAGCTCAGCCTTAGAGCCCTGTTTCACGCGCATTTCGGTATTCTTGTAAACATCACCGTAAGCGTGACGGGCGATAGTGATAGGCTTGGTCCAGGTAGGGATATAGGGCTCAATACCCTTTACAATGATAGGAGTTCTGAAAACGGTTCCGTCGAGAGCAGCTCTGATAGTACCGTTAGGAGACTTCCACATCTGAGTGAGGTTATACTCCGGCATTCTTGCGGCATTAGGAGTAATAGTAGCGCACTTTACAGCAACGCCGTATTTCTTTGTAGCCTCAGCGGAGTCGATAGTAACCTGGTCCTTGGTTTCCTCGCGGTGCTTGAGACCGAGATCGTAGTACTCGGTATTGAGCTCAACGTAAGGTTCGAGGAGAGTTTCCTTGATCCACGCCCAGAGGATACGGGTCATTTCATCGCCGTCCATCTCAACGAGGGGAGTTTTCATAGTGATTTTTGCCATTGGTGGTACCTCCATAAAAAATTATGCTCAATCATCAAGAGCGATAGTGATGCCAACGATCACAGCAATAGGGATAATAATGAGGATATTGCGCAGGAGAGCGCCGGTGAAGCTCATAGTGTCCCTGAGCATATTATGCACTGTGCCGCCGAGAACAGCGCAGATGCAGCCGGAGACGACATAAGCAGCACCTCCTAAGCCGATCAGTCTGCACAGAGCAAGACCGATAATGAATCCTGAGATCTGAGGAAGCAGGAAGAAAAACAAACCGGTACTTTCCCGTCTTCCGCGGCCGAACAGACTGTATCTGCGTCTGCTGTGTCTCTGTTCAGAGATGCTCAGATCCTCCATTATGTCCTTATATGTATCAAAGATTTTCATAATAATACCCTTATCATCAGCCGCCGGAGCCGAACCGCAGTATTGGCAGCAATACTGCGATAAGTGCAGCCAGCAGCAGAACAGTACCGATCAGATCCATGATCTTTTGACCCCTTGACCACAGACCTGACCTGATATGCTTATATACGTTCATCAGCCAGAAGGCGAGCATAAGAAGAATAAGGAATACAAGCATTCCGACAGCACCTCTCAAGGCTGCATACCTCCCGTCAGATGTGAGCTGAGCGCGGCAAAAAGCCGGTATCAGCGGTAATTATTTCATATTCTCGCGTGTGAAGTCGAGAAGACCGCCGGCGAGCATGATGTCCTTCATGCGGCCTGAGAGCTCGCAGAGAACAGGTATCTCAGCACCGTTAGTCTTATTGATAACAGTGAGCTCAGACTTACCCTCAGCAACAGCCTTTCTTACATCAGCAAGAACCAGCTGATCGCCCTGAGCGATCTTGTCGTAGTCAGCCTCATTCACGAAAGTAAGCGGAAGGATACCTGCGTTAACGAGGTTAGCGCGGTGGATTCTTGCGAATGACTTTACGAGAACAGCCTTTACGCCGAGGTAAAGCGGAGCGAGAGCAGCATGCTCACGGGATGAACCCTGACCATAGTTTGAACCGCCGACAATAATGCTCTTGCCAAGTGACTTGGCTCTCTCGGGGAATGCCTCATCACAGACAGCGAAACAATACTGAGAGATCTTCGGGATATTTGAGCGCAGCGGCAGGATCTTAGCACCTGCGGGCATGATGTGGTCAGTAGTGATATTATCGCCGACCTTCAGTGAAACAGGAGCGTCGATAGTCTCCAGAAGCGGAGCAGTTTCAGGATATGGCTTTATATTAGGACCGCGGAGGATCTCAACGCTGTCCATTTCCTCAACAGGAGCCGGAGGAACGATCATATTATCGTTGATAGTGAATTCCTCAGGAAGCTTGAAATCGGGCATATCGCCAAGCTCACGGGGATCTGTAAGGTAGCCTGTGATAGCAGAAACAGCAGCCATTTCAGGTGAAACGAGGTAGATCTGACCATCCTTTGTACCGGAGCGACCCTCGAAGTTTCTGTTGAAAGTACGGAGGGAGATACCCTTTGAGTTAGGAGACTGACCCATACCGATACACGGACCGCAGGCACTTTCCAGTATTCTTGCGCCGGCATCGATGAGAATGGACAGAGCACCGTTCTGAGCCATCATATTGAGCACCTGCTTTGAGCCCGGTGCGATAGCAAGAGAAACATCAGGGTTAACAGTCTTGCCCTTGAGGATATAAGCGACCTTGAGCATATCAAGCAGTGATGAATTGGTACATGAACCGATACAAACCTGATCTATCTTGAGTCTGCCGATCTCCTCAACGCTCTTGACATTATCAGGAGAATGAGGGCAGGCAGCAAGCGGAACCAGCTGACTGAGGTCGATATTGAGCTCTTCGTCGTAAACAGCGTCCTCATCAGCAGCCAGAGGAACCCATACCTCCTCACGCTTCTGAGCCTTGAGGAACTGCTTTGTTACTTCATCGGACGGGAAGATGGAAGTAGTAGCACCCAGCTCAGCGCCCATGTTTGTGATAGTAGCGCGCTCCGGAACAGAGAGAGTCTTTACGCCCTCGCCGCAGTACTCGATGACCTTTCCTACGCCGCCCTTAACGGACATTCTTCT
>CADBNS010000258.1 GCA_902796065.1 Ruminococcus flavefaciens | reverse complement strand
TTCAAAGTAGAGCTTATCAGATGTATCGTAGTCTGTGGAAACTGTCTCGGGGTTGCAGTTTACGATGATAGACTCAAAGCCGAGCTTCTTGAGAGCGAGTGCAGCGTGAACGCAGCAGTAATCGAACTCGATACCCTGACCGATACGGTTAGGACCGCCGCCGAGGATCATGATCTTTGGTCTGTCGCTTACAGGGCTCTTATCCTCATCGAGGTGGTAAGTGGAGTAGTAGTAAGCAGCGTCCTTAGTACCGCTTACGTGAACGCCCTCCCATGCCTCCTTGATACCGAAGCCTATGCGGGCATTGCGGATCTCCTCCTCAGTAACTTCGAGGAGAGAGCTGAGGTAGCGGTCTGAGAAACCGTCCAGCTTAGCCTGTTTGAGGGTAGCCTTATCGGGAACGCCGCCCTTCTTTGTGATGAGCTGTTCTTCCTCATCGACCAGTTCCTTCATCTGCTCGATGAAGTACTTCTTTATCTTAGTGAGCTCGTGGAGTTCATCAACAGTAGCGCCCTTACGGAGAGCCTCATACATAATGAACTGTCTCTCACTTGTGGGGTATCTGAGCTTAGCGATGAGTTCGTCCTTAGAGAGTTCGTGGAAGTTCTTAGCGAAGCCGAGACCATAGCGATCCTTTTCGAGGCTGCGGATAGCCTTCTGGAAAGCCTCCTTGTAGGTCTTGCCGATGCTCATTACCTCACCTACAGCTTTCATCTGAGTGCCGAGCTTATCCTCAGCGCCCTTGAACTTCTCGAAAGCCCAGCGAGCGAACTTGATAACGATGTAGTCGCCGTCGGGAACGTACTTATCGAGGGAGCCGTACTTACCGCAAGGGATCTCATTGAGAGTGAGACCGCAGGCGAGCATAGCAGAAACGAGAGCGATGGGGAAACCGGTAGCCTTGGAAGCGAGAGCAGAAGAACGTGAAGTTCTTGGGTTTATCTCGATAACAACGATACGGCCTGTCTCCGGATCACGGGCGAACTGGCAGTTACAGCCGCCGATTACCTTGATTGAGTCAATGATTCTGTAAGACATATCCTGGAGGGTCTTCTGGACGTCCTCAGGGATAGTGAGCATAGGAGCTGAGCAGAAGCTATCGCCGGTGTGAACGCCGATAGGGTCGATATTTTCGATGAAGCAGACAGTGATCTTGTTGTTGTCGGCATCACGAACGACCTCGAGTTCCAGCTCTTCCCAGCCGAAGATGCACTCCTCAACGAGTACCTGACCGACGAGGGAAGCCTGAAGGCCTCTTTCACAGACGACCTTGAGTTCATCGACGTTATATACCATACCGCCGCCTGCGCCGCCCATAGTGTAAGCAGGACGAAGAACGACAGGATATTTGAGCTGTTCAGCGATCTTAACAGCCTCATCAACAGAATAAGCAACCTGGCTTCTTGGCATTTCGATGCCAAGCTCACTCATAGCGTTCTTGAATTCGATACGGTCCTCACCGCGTTCGATAGCATCGACCTGAACGCCGATTACCTGAACGTTATACTTTTTAAGAACGCCTGCCTGATCCAGCTCGGAGCAGAGGTTAAGACCAGACTGACCGCCGAGGTTAGGAAGGAGAGCATCGGGACGTTCTTTTTCGATGATCTGAGTAAGTCTTGCGAGGTTAAGAGGTTCGATATAAGTAATATCGGCAACATCGGGGTCTGTCATGATAGTAGCGGGGTTAGAGTTAACGAGCACAATTTCGTATCCCAGCTTACGAAGAGCCTTACAGGCCTGAGTACCCGAGTAGTCGAACTCACACGCCTGACCGATGATGATAGGGCCAGAACCGATAATCATTATCTTGTTGATATCCTGTTTTTTTGGCATAGTATTTCTCCCAACCCGTACATAGGTATGTACGTAATTATATTTGCCTTTTATACCGGCATACATTCTTACCCTATATCATACCACAAAATTGTCGGAAATGCAAGACGAAATTATAAAAATATTTTGTTTTGGAAACAGGTAGAATTTTATGCAGAATAATGCAGAATAAGCAGAGTGCGGCACATACTCCGGACAGATAACAATACTGTAATAAATATTGACTCAGGGAAAAACAGAATGTATAATAACGATAACAGGAAAAGAAACGGGGGTTGCAGAGAAAATGAAAAAGGCGATAAAGGTATGCGGAAGGGTATTAGTAGCGGTAATAAGTCTGCTGGCGGTATTTTTACTTGGGCTATTCGCATATCACAGGGTAATGCTGAAAATGGAGCTGCCGCTGACCACAGAGCCGATCGGGACGATGACCGAGGTCGATGGCGGAAAGATGTGCGTATATACAGAGGGAAGCGGAGAGCATACGATAGTATTCATGTCCGGATACGGCACACCCTCACCGATACTTGATTTCAAGCCGCTCTATGAGAAGCTCAGCGATGATTACCGGATAGCAGTGGTTGAGAAATTCGGCTACGGATTCAGTGATGAAACGGATATGCCCCGTGATATAGACACCATGCTCAGTCAGACGCGCAGGGCGCTGAGCAATGTGGGCATAGAGGGACCGTATATACTGTGTCCGCACTCTGCATCAGGCATTGAAGCGCTGTACTGGGCACAGACGTATCCGGAGGAGGTAGAAGGAATAGCGGCACTTGATATAGCGCTTCCCGGTTATCATGAAGAGACAGGATACTCCATATTTCCTGACCGGCTGATGTATTATATTTCCAATGCAGGAATGATACGTTTAATGGACGGAATGCAGGAATATGCCTATAATTCCGATCAGCTCACAGACGCAGAAAAGGAGCAGTACAAGGCGCTTACCTATGCGCGGAGGGGGTCAGAGACGATGCTTCATGAGGCAGAGTGGTGCAGCAGGAATATGGATACCATTATAGAGAAGGGCACTCCGGACGTACCGATGATATTTTTCACATCAAAGCAGATGGCGGTTCAGATATTCCCAAGCGCACCGCAGAAGTATCTTGATCTTGCGCGGAACTACACCGATAACAAGGCGGAGTACGTGGAGCTTGACTGTGGTCATTACGTCCATGTCCATGAGAGCGAGCAGATAGCGGAGGAGATACGCAGATTTACAGAAGAGATTGAAAACAAGTGAACGCAAAAGCCCCGTATATATTTATATACGGGGCTTTGTATTATCAGAAATCCAGCTTAGCCTTGAGTTTCTCGAAGAAGCTCTGGCGTTTAGCGTAGTTCTTGTCACTAAGGGAGTTCTCGAACTCCTTGAGCAGATCCTTCTGCTTTTTGGTGAGATTCTTAGGAACTTCAACGTATATTTTAACGTACTGATTACCGCGTTCTTCACGGTGTATCTTCTTAACGCCCTTACCCTTGAGGCGGAATACGGTACCGGTCTGAGTACCCTCACCGATAGTATACTTCACATCGCCGTCGATAGTAGGAACAGTGATCTCAGCACCGAGAACTGCTTCCATATAAGTAACAGGAATATCGCAGTGAATGTCGTAGCCTTCGCGCTTGAAGATAGGGTGGGACTTGACAGACACATTAAGGAGCAGATCGCCGGAAGGACCGCCGTTAACACCGCAGTCGCCCTGACCGCCGAGGCGGATAGTCTGTCCGTCGTCGATACCGGCAGGAATGTCGATGCTTACGGTTTTCTGAACTCTGAGTCTGCCGGCGCCGCGGCACTTTCCGCAGGGATTCTTGACGATCTTACCCTTACCGCCGCAGTGAGGACAAACCTTAGAAGAGGAGATAGCGCCGAACGGAGTACGCTGAGTAGTCTTTACACTTCCGCGTCCCTGACAGTCCGGACACACCTCAACAGAAGAGCCGACTGCCGCACCGCTGCCGTTACAAGCGTCGCAGACGGTCATACGGTTGACTCTGACCTCCTGTTTTTTGCCCTTGCAGGCGTCCATGAAGTTGATGATAACAGCTTCCTGAATATCAGCACCTCGTCTTGGTGCGTTGGCAGAAGAGCGTGTAGAGCCGCCGCCGAATCCGAAGCCGCCGAAGATATTTTCGAGAATATCGCCCATATCGCCGAAACCGCCGAAGCCGTCCATACCGCCGGCGGCGCCGCCGCCGTAGCTTGGATCGACGCCTGCGTGGCCGAACTGGTCATAGCGTGCACGTTTTTCGGGGTCAGAGAGGACCTCATTAGCCTCGTTTATCTCCTGGAATTTCTCAACATATGAGGGATCGTCCGGGTGGAGGTCGGGGTGATTTTCTCTTGCCTTTTTACGGAAGGCTTTTTTTATCTCTTCCTCACTTGCGCCCTTCTGGATACCAAGGACCTCATAGTAATCTCTTTTTTCTGCCATATCTATTCTCCAATCATCATTGATAGTCATTAGTTTCAGTTATCAGTCTCAACTAATGACCAATGACTAATAACTGTATACACCATTAGGGCGAAGGTAACTCCGCCCTTGAAATGGTATGGATTTTTTACAGATCAGACCTCAGTGAAGTCTGCATCAACGACGCCGTCGTCGTTGGAAGAAGAGCCGCCTGCGTTACCGCCGGCAGCGCCGCCCATATTAGCGAACTGAGAAGGATCGATACCCTCAGCACCGCCGTTGGGGTTAGCCTGCTGGTAAACCTTAGCAGAGAGGTCATAGAAAGCCTTCTGGAGGTCTTCCTTGAGGCTCTTTATCTCGTCGTTGTTATTAGCCTCGATAGCTGACTTGAGAGCGGAGCACTTGGACTCGATATTAGCCTTTTCGTCAGCGGAGACCTTATCGCCGAAGTCGCCCAGAGCCTTTTCGCACTGGAATACGAGGTTTTCAGCCTCATTCTTATTATCGACTTCCTCACGGCGCTTTTTATCCTCAGCAGCGTACTGTTCAGCTTCCTTAACAGCCTTATCGATGTCTTCCTTGGACATATTGGTAGAAGCAGTGATAGAGATATTCTGTTCCTTGCCAGTACCGAGGTCCTTAGCGGAAACGTGAACGATACCGTTCTGGTCAATATCGAAAGTAACCTCGATCTGAGGGATACCTCTTGGAGCGGGAGCGATACCGTCAAGGCGGAAAGTACCGAGCTGCTTGTTATCTCTTGCGAACTCACGCTCACCCTGGAGGACATTGATGTCAACAGCGGGCTGATTATCAGCGTAAGTTGAGAATATCTGAGACTTCTTGGTCGGGATGGTAGTATTTCTCTCAATCATCTTGGTGCAAACGCCGCCGGCAGTCTCGATACCGAGAGAAAGCGGAGTTACATCGAGGAGAAGGAGACCGTTCTTGACATCGCCGCCGAGAACACCGC
>CADBNS010000257.1 GCA_902796065.1 Ruminococcus flavefaciens | reverse complement strand
TATCAGGCGGTAAGGCACAGGAGAAGGCTGATGGCATCCAGCTGAAGGTCGTTCTTCACAACAGAACTATCGATCCTCCGAGATTCGAGTGCGACGTAAAGGCAAGATACTACTTCAACATCAAGGAACTCCAGGACGCAGGCTACGGAATCGACTACATCGTTCCCCGTATCGACTACGACCAGGAGGCTGGATATACAAACAACAAGTCACACGCAGTACTTTCCGATCCTGTGAAGTACGACGACAAGGGTACATACTACGTTGACATCACATGGAAGGACTGCAAGTTCTACGGCAGCCGTGTATACCAGTTCGCTCTTACAACAAAGATGGATCCCGACAAGAATATCTATCCTGAGTGGGATTCTTCCAACGACTACAGCTACTCTGACCTCATCAGCTTTGAGGACGACAACTCAGCAGCAGCTATCACAGACAAGATCACACTTTACGCTGATGACAAGCTCATCTGGGGCGTAGAGCCTGACGGAAAGACAGCTGAAGATGCTGAACCTGCTGCAACAAAGCCTGCTGAGACAGATGGCAAGGCTAAGTACGGTGACGCTAACTGCGACGGTAAGGTAACACTTGCTGACTCACTTGCTATTCTCCAGTTTGTAGCAAACGAAGAGAAGTACTCTCTCACAGCACAGGGCAAGACAAATGCTGACTGTGTAGATGCAGGCAAGGGTATCACAGCAATGGACGCTATTGCAATCCAGGCTATAGATACAGCAGTTATCAAGGAAGCTGATCTTCCTATAACAGCAACTGCACTTGAAAAGGCAATGGCTAAGTAATCAAAGCCAGAACAATGAATATGACACGCCGGAACTTCAAGGAGTTTCCGGCGTGTTTTTCAGTAATATCACACGTATGACAGCATGATGAAAAGTTTGTGACAGGCTTGTGTAAGTCTCATTACATTCTGTGACCTGTTTCCTAATAAATGTTTACATTTTATTAAACCGCTTGACAAAGAGGACTGCTGCGTGTATAATAGGAATAGTTGAAACCCAAGTGTGGGTATAGTATTCTGATGTCAGGAGCACTGCCTGTCGTCATAATAAGTAGTGAAAGGAAAATGAATATGAAAAATATCAATAAAAGAATCGTAGCTATCGCAGCTCTTCTCTGCGTAGCAATGACTGGTATAGTTGGTTGTTCATCCGGCAGCTCAAACAGCAACGGCACCGGCAACAGCTCAAAGGAGCAAGCTGGCAATTCTGCTTCTGACGCAGAATCTCCAACTATTTCCGAGGAGGACCTTGCTTCTATCATGCATTCTCCATTCAAGTTCGGTGGAGCTGATGATGCTGACGCACCTGCATTCTCTGATCCCAATGCTGATATAAACGGTGCAGACCCCACAAAGCCTGCTGACGGCGGTCAGGACACTACAAAGGTCGAAGAGGTAACTGATGCTGATGGTCAGCCTGTAACTCAGATGGTCATAGTTACTGACGAAAAGAGCGGTCAGCCTGTAACTGATGCTAATGGTGCTACAGCTACAGAGCCTGTAAAGGTAACAACTATCGTTAATGTATCCGGTGAGGATAAAACTCCTGATGTTAAGCCGGGCAGCGATTACACTCCTAAGACCGATTCCAGATACACTCTCTGGTATGACATCTCCAAGGATAAGGATTTCTTATTTGAGGACGATTTCATTGAGGTAGTATTCAAGGTTAAGGAAGATATTCCGGACGGCGACTACAAGATTCAGATCGTACCTGACCTCTCTGACATCAAGGGTACAGTTATTCAGCCTGCAAAGGTGCTTGAAGGTACCATCAGAGTAAATAACGGTGAGATCCAGCCAACTGATGTTTCCGGAGAAAACGGCTTCATCTTCTATGGTGACAATGTTGCCTGCAAGCAGGGCGATGAGATTACTTACCACATCAATGTAAAGAACAACTCCGGTATTGCCGGATTCGTAGTATGGTTCAAGTTCGACAGCAATGCACTTGAAGTTAAGGACTGCTATCCTTGCGGTGCGTTTGCTGATCTTGCAAGATCATCTGAGTTCGGTGGCGGAAACAAGACTGAATAATTCTTAAAGCTCTGCATTCGTTGCAGAGCTTTTTTATGTTCCTGCATAAATATATGACGTTCTGGAATCATTATTATCGATATAACGATTTGTATAATAACTCTGTTACTAATTACTATTTATAGCGAAATCCTTGACATTCTGCATACATTTTGTTATAATAATTCTATGTGCAAAAATATTTTCAGATCGCCAGGAGGTAAATGATATGGGGAAACGAAATAAGACTAAACAATCTTCGCTTCCGGAAGAAAGCAATAATATAAAACAGCCAGCCGACGCAGAGAATCCAGCTGAATCAGTTGAAGCTGCTGCGGATACGGAGGCTGAAATTGCCGATAATGCTGATGCTCAGCTTGCTGAGGCACTGGAAGATGCAGAGGCAATAAAGAATGAGATAACCGGTGAGGCTACGGCTGCTGAGGACACTCCGGCAGAAGAGGAGTCCGCAGCACCGGATGGAGAGGCGACTGCTGAGACAGCTGAACCTGTCAAAAAAGTCAACATATTTAAGCAGATAGAGCAAAAGCTGGCTGTATTCGGTATACCGGATATGCTGCTGGTGAGATTTGTGGCTGTATTCTTCCTTATATCAGGCTACAACCTCGTCCGGCTCAGAGATGACCATAATCCGGTAGAAAAATGGACTGAATTTGTTCCGGAGGTCAGCTTCGGACTGTCCGTAGTCATGATGGCGGCTCTGTTCGTTATCCTTACTGTACTGTACAAGCTGCTCCCGAAACGTTATAAGTACTCAGACCAGGTGATCGCTATCGGCGGTGTACTGTACTTCGCTCTGGAGTCGCTATGGAAGGTAAATAATTTCTACCTCAGCTTCAGTTATATGCTGGTGTGCGGAGTATTCATCTACTATTGCTGGTGCAAGATACGCCACAAGAAGCTGTTCCGTCTCATTCCCGACTGGGTAAGCTTCATCGTTGTAACCGCTGCAGCTGCGCTGGTGTGCGGATTCGTTGCACTGACCACTGTTGCCAAGCATAAGAACTTCGGCACAGCTACCCACGATTTCGGACTTTTCGTGCAGATGTATCACTCACTTGCAAATAACCTCACAGCTGTTACGACCTGTGAGCGCGATAAGTTCCTGTCACATTTCTATGTGCACTCTTCCTATATTTATTATACCCTCGTTCCGATATACAAGATGTTCCCTTACGAGGCAACTCTGCTCATTGCTCAGGCTGTACTGGCTATGGGTGGATTTATCCCGATGTTCCTCATATGCAGAGACCACAAGTTCAAGGGCGTATCCCTTATCTTCATGTGCTTTGCGTATGTATTCTGCACCGGACTTGTGGGACCATGTTACTATGAGTTCCACGAAAATGCATTCCTGCCGACTCTGCTGATGTGGCTGCTGTGGGCAGTTGACAAGAAACGCTATCTGATGTTCTATATTTTCTCCGTACTGGTGTGTCTGGTAAAGGAGGACGCTCCGCTGTACGTGGTTTGCATCGGTATGTATATGTTCTTCCGCGACAAGAAGGACAGAAAGCGCGGTCACGGTCTTATCATGGCTGCACTCAGCGGTGCGTACATGATACTCATTACCAACTGGCTCACAGTACACGGTGACGGTCAGATGATGACCTCCACACGTTTCGGACTGCTGATGATCGATAAGGACGGCGGCTTCGGAGAGATAATCAAGAATGTCCTCACCGATCCGGCTTACTTCTTCAGCACCTTTATCCATGAGGAAACACTTCCGTTCTTCCTTCAGGTAATGGGACCGCTGCTGTTCCTGCCGTTCTTCACGAAGAAGATATACCGCTATTTGCTGATGCTCCCGTTCATTATCATGAATATGGTCATCGGTGCAGGCTACGGCTACGCAGCAAGCATCGGCTTCCAGTATATCTTCGGACCCGCTTGTCTGCTGATCTATATGACTATCATCAACCTTGATGATCTCGGCTATGAGCGTAAGCAGAATCTTCCGCTTGCTATCGGTTCAGCTGCAATGATGCTGACTTTCGGTATGTATTCTTACACCATCGGTCACTACATCTCCAACAAGAACGACGACGGCTACCTTGTGGAGCTTGAAGCTATGCTCGACAGGATTCCTCAGGACGCTTCTGTTGCCGGTGATACCTTCCAGATCCCTCACTTTGCTGACCGTGATGAGGTCTATATCTTCGACAACAATGACATCAAGACTGAGACTATAACTACCTACGACGATCAGGGCAATCCGATAACTCAGGAGGAGAAGTCCATTATAGACGTAGGCAAGTACGACTATTTTGTAGTTCCCGTAGGCACTGAGTTCTATAACGAGGTTACTCCGCTGTTCGCACGTTACGGCATTGAGAAGGTCGATGAATGCCGTGGCAGAGTGGAGATCTACAAGAATCCTTCCTATGTGCCGGAAAACGGAGGCAATTGACAGATGAAGAGCAACAACACTGGTACTATTATCAAGGAAAATAAATTCACAGCATTTGTACGCATTATCGTCGGTATCTTCATACTGACTATAATGTCTATACTTACAATGTCCGCATTCCTGCACACTACAGGTATGGAGGTCATTGGGGAGGGAGAGGGATGCAGCACATCCCTTTACTTCATTCAGGAAGCTCTGGAATCGGTTATTTATTATAACGACAGCTTCATCAGCAATATCATCTGGCTTGTTCTGTGCCTGCTGATATGCTATACGCTGATGCCGCTGCTGAACAGACTGTCCCTTCGGACGGAGCTGATACTACTCAGTGTCATCGTCATCGCATCGGGCATGATCTGGGTCAGCTCTGCACAGTCTGCGCCGTCAGAGGATTCAATGATGGTCACTAATGCGTCCTTTGAATTCGCTCACAACGACTTCGGACGGCTGACTAATCCGGAGGAGCGCTACTTCCGCAACTACTCCTTCCAGCTTGGTTACGTTTTCTTCAATGAGATCATCATACGATTCCGTGAGCTCTTCGGAAAGCCGGAAAATCTTCTCTATCTTGAGCGCCTCAACGTACTGTTCCTTGATGCAGCTTACATCGGCATCATGCTCATTACTGACATGATATTCGATGACAAGCGCATACGTCATATGACCGGATTATTCATGGTACTTGCAGCTGCACCTATCATGTTCTCCACCTTCCTTTATGGTATTATCCCGGGATTCTGCGCATCAGTATGGTCAGTATTCTTCCTTGTGAAATTTCTTCGCGCTGATAAGCTGAAGTGGAAGTGTATTCATGGCGTTGCCTGCACAGCTCTCATAGCTCTGGCAGTCATGATAAAGTCCAACAACCTTATCGTACTGGTAGCATTGTGCGTAATGGCAGCTGCCGGAATTTCTGCGAAAAAGAACCTTATCACCAACGGCGTACTGATGATAGCAGCTGTTGTGCTGAGTGTTTCTGTTTCACCCGCAGTAAAGGGCATGTACGAAAGCAGAAGCGGAGTTGATCTTGGCGATGCTGTTCCATTTGTTTCATGGTTCTCCATGGGACTGGACGAATCCAGCAATGCTCCCGGCTGGTACAACTATGTCCACACTCTCAGGAACTTCGAGGAGAGCAACTTCGATGCAGATGTTGCAGCTGAAAAGTCCAAGGAGCATATAAAGGAGCGTATCAAAGAATTCGCACAGCACCCACAGTACGCTGACGACTTCTTCTATAAGAAGTTCGTGTCACAGTGGAATGAGACAAGCTACCAGAGCATCTGGACTAACCGCGTTCGTATGCATTATGCGGAATACGGTAAGATAGCCAACTGGGTGATCAATGAAAATGAATACACCGTCAAGAAGCTGATGGACATTTTCGCACAGCTAATTTTCTTTGGTGCTCTTGCAGGATCAGTATTCATACTCAGAGACAAGCGGCTCATGGCTGCATTGTTCCCGCTTATCATAGTGGGAGGTGTTATGTACCACCTGCTTGCAGAGGCGAAATCCCAGTACGCTATACCCTATTTCATACTTATGTTCGGATTCGCAGCATACGGAATCTGTGGACTGTATGACAGGCTTCCGGACAATATAAAACGTATAGTCAAGCGGTTCCAGTTCATAAGCGAAAAGAAGGAGCCTGTTACTGCTCCGGCAACTACCGTAGCAGAGGATAAAAAAACGGAACAGCCTGTGAAAGAGGCGGCTCCGAAGAATAAGTAAAAATGAGCGCATCATTAATGATGCGCTGTTTTTATGTGTTATCGTCTTTGAGGATCACACGGGCAATATCCGCGGCTGATTCCGCAATGAAGTCCGCACCGGCGTCCTCCAGCTCAGTCCTTCCGCGGAATCCCCACGCACATCCGATGGATTGGATACCGGCATTCTGCGCAGTCTGAATATCCACATTACTGTCGCCGATCATGAACACCTCATTATCAGAGGAGGGGAGCTCATTGACTATTTCTGCAATGATAGCTATGTCCGGCTTCTTGGGACGCTCATCGCAGCCGCCCAGTACCTTGACGAATGGCAGATTGGGGAGAAGTACCTTCACTATCTCACGCGCCACTTCCTGAGGCTTGTTAGTTGCAACAGCCAGAGCAACGCCATTTTCTGCAAGCTCTGATAATACCTCCTTTATACCGGGATAAAGCCGCGTTTCATCAAGATAGTGCTCACCGTAATACTCGCTGAAATAAGAGTGCAGTGTATCGGTGAGCTCCTTTTTATTCTGGGGCAGGGCACGATAGCAGAGTATTTTTGCGCCGTTTCCTAAGAAATAGCGGTAGCTGTCATAAGGGTGACGGGGACAGCTGAGCTTATCCAGTCCGTAGTTGACCGCATCTGCAAGATCAGTAAGGGTATTGGCAAGTGTTCCGTCAAGGTCAAAAATAGCAGTTTTCATGAATGCCTCCTGTCATATACGCTTAGCGAGGAGATCGGAATACTGAGCTCTGAATTCATCGAACCGGTCTTCATCGATAGCTTCGCGTATCTTTTCGGTCAGTGTGTTGTAGAAGTAGAGATTATGCTGAACAGCAAGTCTTCCGGCGAGCTGTTCATTCGCCTTGAACAGGTGGCGTACATATGCGCGGCTGAAATTGCGGCAGGTAGGACAGTCACACTGTTCATCAACAGGACGGGGATCAGTCTCATAACACTTGTTATTGAGGTGCATTATGCCGCTCCAGGTGAATACTGTAGCGTGGCGTGCGTTACGGCTTGGCATAACGCAGTCGAACATATCGATACCTCTTGCAACGGCTTCGATAATGTTGGAGGGAGTACCAACGCCCATGAGGTAGCGTGGTTTGTTGACCGGCATATACGGCTCAACCACATCGATAACGCGGTACATCTCCTCTGTAGACTCACCGACAGCAAGACCGCCGATAGCATAGCCGTCAAGGTCCAGCTTTGCGATGTCGTTCATGTGCTTTATGCGGAGGTCGTCGTAGGTAGAGCCCTGATTGATGCCAAATAGCATCTGGTGCTTGTTAATGGTATCAGGCAGGCTGTTGAGCCGGGACATCTCCTCACGGCATCTGTACAGCCAGCGTGTAGTTCTTTCAATGGACTGCGCAACGTAGTCATGAGGCGCAGGGTTCTCAATGCACTCGTCAAATGCCATGGCAATGGTAGAGGCGAGATTGGACTGTATCTGCATACTCTCCTCTGGACCCATGAAGATACGTTTTCCGTCTATATGAGAAGCGAAATAAACGCCCTCTTCTCTGATTTTACGGAGCTTCGCCAGTGAGAACACCTGAAATCCGCCGCTGTCGGTGAGGATAGGCTTGTCCCAGTTCATGAATTTATGGAGACCGCCCATAGTCTTGATGATCTCATCTCCGGGACGCAGGTGCAGGTGGTAGGTGTTGCAGAGCTCCACCTGAGTTTTGAGTCCCCTGAGATCGATGGACGAAATACCGCCCTTGATAGCGGCAGACGTTCCGACATTCATGAAGCACGGTGTCTGGAAGGTACCGTGGACAGTCTCAAACTTACCGCGGCGGGCTTTATTATTGTTTTTAAGTAATGTATACATACTTTCTCCTTGTTGATCAGTCTATTTCATACGGCATACCTGTCTCAGGATCGCGGCAGATGTATCTGACACAGTATCCTGCGAGGGTACCGTCATCATTGCGGATAGCGCTGATGTATACGTCACAGTTCTCTTTTTCCTTATGCGAAGAGAATACCCGGTTATTGCCGGGATCCTCCTTG
>CADBNS010000256.1 GCA_902796065.1 Ruminococcus flavefaciens | reverse complement strand
AGAGGAAATGACTGAGGAAGTTACAGAGGCAGAGTCCGAAGAAGAGGACGAAGAGGAGAACTACGACACAGGTGATGCTTCCCTCGATAAGGTACGCAATGAGGATGAGATCGGCGACAATGAGCTGCTGGTACTCAGCTTCGGTACAAGCTTCAACGACAGCCGCCGCCTTACTATCGGCGCAATTGAAGATACTCTGGAGAAGGCTTTTCCTGATTACTCAGTAAGACGCGGATTCACAGCTAATATTATCATAGACCACGTAAATAAGCGCGACGGCATCCTTATCGATGATGTAAAGGCTGCTCTTGAAAGAGCTGTTGACAACGGTGTTAAGAATCTGGTCGTACAGCCTACACACCTGATGAACGGTCTTGAATACAACGACATCGTTGAAGAAGTCAGCGGTTACGCAGATGCATTCGACAAGGTCGTATTCGGTGAGCCCCTTCTTACATCTGATGACGATTTCAAGCGCGTTGAGAACGCTATAGTTGACTGGACAAAGGACTACGATGACGGTGAGACTGCTATCTGCTTCATGGGTCACGGTACTGAGGCTGAGTCCAACGGTGTTTACCAGAAGATGCAGGACCTCCTTACTGCTGACGGACATACAAATTACTTCGTTGGTACTGTTGAGGCTGAGCCTTCTGTAGATGATGTACTGGCTGAGGTTAAGAAGGGCGAATACAAGCGCGTTATCCTTGAACCTCTCATGGTAGTTGCCGGTGACCATGCAAATAACGACATGGCAGGTGATGAAGAGGATTCATGGAAGTCAGTATTTGAGAAGGAAGGCTACGAAGTAGAGTGCCTGCTGAGAGGTCTTGGTGAGAATGAGGACATCAGACAGATTTACGCAGACCACGCTAAGGCAGCTATCGATTCTATCGGCTAATAATAACAGCAATAACATATTCGGGCGGCTAAGGCTGCCCGATAATCATATATGAGGTGTAATTATGAAAAAAGGTATAATAACAGCATTACTTATGTGTGCACTCCTTACAGGCTGCGGAAATACAGCAGTTCAGCCGGAAAGTACAGCTCCGCAGCCGACCACATCTGCTGAGACTACCACAGCTGAGCCGACTGCTGAGCCGGAGACAGAGGCTGAGACCGAACACGCTACAGCTCCGCAGGAGAAAGTTGGCTATGAGGGCATGAAGGCAGTTTATGCAGATTCCCTCAAAGACGGAGAGTACGATATAAACGTGGATTCCAGCTCGTCTATGTTCAAGATAAGCAGCTGCAAGCTCAACGTGGCTGACGGAAAGATGACAGCTGTCCTCACAATGAACGGTACCGGATACAGATACCTGTATATGGGCACTGAGGAAGATGCTGCAAAGGCTGATGAGAGCGAATATATCCCATTTGAGGAGGTCGGAGAGACCCACACATTCACTGTTCCCGTCGAGGCTCTGGACGCAGAGACAGACTGCGCTGCATTCAGCGACCGCAAGGAGGAATGGTACGGCAGAGTACTGGTATTCCGAGCAGATTCACTTCCGGCAGATGCATTCGCTGAGGGAGTTATCAGCACTCCGGAGTCACTTGGCTGGGATGACGGAGAGTATGAAGTAGAGGTAACACTGGAAGGCGGCTCAGGCAAGGCAACAGTGGCATCTCCGGCAAAGATAACCGTTACAGAGGGCAAGGCTCAGGCTGAGATAGTCTGGAGCAGCAATAAGTACGACTACATGGTAGTGGACGGTGAGAAGATAATGCCTGAATCCACTGAGGAGAACAGCATATTTGAGATACCTGTTACCGGCTTCGATTACAAGATGCCCGTATCTGCTGACACCATTGCAATGAGCACTCCTCATGAGATAGAGTACACGCTGTATTTCGATGCTGCTACAGCCAAGAAGGCAGAATGAAGAGAATAGTCACAGCAGCGGCAGCAATGCTGCTGATACTGACCTCATGCGGCAACACACAGACAGCTGATACCGGCGTATTTGAAGTTACCGGCGAAATGGAGCTTCAGTACGCAGAGCAGTTCCGTGTGGAGCATTGCTCCGGCGGATATGAGCTGATAACCATAGGTGATGACAGGTTCCTTCTGGTGCCGGAGGGTAAGGAGATACCGGCAGATACGGCAGGTGCCGCGGTCATAAAGCAGCCCCTTGACAGCATCTACCTTGCTTCATCGGCAGCTATGGACCTCTTCGGCTGTATTGGTGAGCTGGACCGCGTAAAAATGACCTCCACCGACAAGAAGAGCTGGACCCTGCCATATGTATGTGATGCGCTGGATTCCGGAGCTATGAGCTATATCGGCAAGTACAGCGCTCCGGACTACGAACAGCTTGCAGAACAGAGCTGCGATATAGCCATAGAGAACACTATGATATATCACAGTCCGGCGGTCCGGGAGCAGATAGAATCCATGGATATACCGGTGCTGGTGGAGCGTTCAAGCTATGAATCCCACCCACTGGGACGCATGGAGTGGATAAAGCTGTACGGACTGCTTGCAGGCGATGAAGAGAATGCAGAGAGGTGCTTCGCGGACAAGACAAGGGCATTCAGCGAACTGGAAACCGATGATATTCCCGATGGTGAGCGTCCTGCGGCAGCGTTTTTCTATATCAGCTCCAACGGCTATGTGAATATCCACAAGCCCGGGGACTATGTTGCTCGTATGATAGAGCTTGCAGGCGGAAAGTACGCATTCACCGCCGCTGACCTGAACGTGGAGGACAATGCGCTCTCGACCATGAATATCCAGCTGGAGAAGTTCTATGAACTGGCAAAGGACGCCGATGTGCTGATATATAACAGCACCATTGACGGTGAGCTGAACACCATTGACGAGCTTATTGCCAAAAGCGCGATATTGGCGGATTTCAAGGCAGTAAAGAACGGGAATGTATGGTGTACCGGACAGAATATGTTCCAGCAGACCACCGGAGCTGCCGACATGATAACCGACCTGAACCGTATATTCACCGGAGAAAGTGTCAGTGAGCTGACCTACCTCCACAGGCTGGACTGAGGAGCAGATATGGAACGAAAAAGAGCTATACGCGCGGCGGCAGGATACATACTGCTCATAGTGCTGACGGCGGTATTCTTTATGCTGAATATAGTCATCGGCAGCAGCCATGTTGATGCCGCAGAAGTACTGAGAATGCTTACAGGCACCTCGGCTGACCATTCCGCGCAGCAGATAGTAATGAACATAAGGCTGCCCCGTACACTGGCGGCACTTCTTCTGGGCGGAGCACTGGCTGAGGCAGGCTTTCTGCTCCAGAGCTTCTTTGCAAATCCTATTGCCGGCCCCTTCGTGCTGGGTATTTCCTCCGGAGCGAAGCTGACTGTAGCAGCTGCGATGGTATTCTCCCTGCAAAGCGGAGTACTCCTCACCTCCGGTGCGGTGACTGCGGCTGCATTTGCCGGTTCACTGGCATCTATGGGGGTCATAATGCTTATATCCGGAAGAGTGAAGAGCATGGCGAAGCTGATAATCGCAGGAGTGATGATAGGTTACATCTGCTCAGCGGTCACGGAGCTGATAGTTACATTCGCCAATGATGCCAACATAGTCAACCTTCACAATTGGTCAATGGGCAGCTTCTCCGGAATCAGCATGGACGATGTGAAGCTGATGACGGTCATAGTGCTGGCAGGCTGCACTGCATCATTCCTCATCTCAAAGCCGATGGGAGCATATCAGCTGGGTGAGGCATACGCGGAGAATCTGGGCGTTAACATACGTCTGTTCAGACTGGTACTGATAGTGCTGTCAAGTATGCTTTCCGCCTGTGTTACGGCATTTGCCGGACCTGTCTCATTCGTGGGAGTTGCAGTTCCGCACCTGATGAAGAGCCTTATGGGCACAGCGAAGCCGATAATAATAGTTCCGGCGTGTTTTCTGGGAGGAGCTTCCTTCTGCCTGATCTGCGACCTTATCGCGCGAATGCTGTTCAGTCCTGTGGAGCTGAGCATCAGCACTGTTACGGCAGTATTCGGCGCACCGGTGGTCATAGCTGTGATGCTGAGCCGTAAAAAGGGCAGGGGGGACGAGTGATATGAGCCTGATGAAAGCAGCCGGACTGTCGGCAGGATACGAAAAGAAGGTAGTGGTCAGCGGTATCGATTTCACCGTCAGCGGCGGAGAGATACTTACGCTCATTGGTCCCAACGGCGCAGGAAAATCCACGGTACTGCGCACCATATCCGCACAGCTGCCGGCAAAAGCCGGAAAGGTGGAGCTCTGCGGAGCTGATATTTCTGCCATGCGTGAGGGTGACATCTCAAAGAAGCTGGCGCTGCTCCTGACAGGAAGGCTCAGGACGGAGCGCATGACCTGCGCGGACGTAGCTGAGACCGGAAGATACCCCTATACCGGCAGACTGGGGATCCTCTCACAGGAGGATAAACGCATCGTCCGTGAGGCTATGGAGCTTACCGGAGTTTACCACATACGTGATGAGGACATCACCTGCGTCAGTGACGGTCAGCGTCAGCTGGTGATGCTTGCAAGAGCCATAGCTCAGCAGCCGCAGGTGCTTATACTTGATGAGCCAACCTCATACCTTGACATAAGCCATAAGCTGAAACTGCTGTCGCTGCTGAGACAGCTTGTACGTGAGCGCGGTATCGCAGTTGTGCAGTCCCTTCACGAGCTGGACCTTGCGCAGAAGTTCTCAGATAGGGTGCTCTGTATCAGCGGCGGCAGGGCGGAGCGTATCGGTACTCCGGAGGAGGTCTTCACAGGAGAGGTCATCGGCGGACTGTACGGCATAGGTGAGGGCAGCTACAATGCACTGTACGGTACAGCTGAACCGCCTGCTGTCACGGGAGCTCCGGAGGTATTCGTCATCGGCGGCGGAGGCAGCGGGATAGCAGTATACCGCAGGCTTTACAGGCAGGGTATACCCTTTGCAGCCGGAGTGCTCCACGAAAACGACATCGACCTTCCGGCAGCTCAGAGTCTTGCAGCAGAGGTCGTGACTGAACGGGCATATGAACCGATCGCTCCGGAGACCATTGACAAGGCTTCGGAGATAATGAAGCGATGCGGACGGGTGATATGCTGCACTGAGGCGTTCGGCACCATGAATGCCGGAAACCGCCGTCTTGCTGACCTTGCAAAGGAACTGGGCATACTTGAGAACCTGTCCACATAGGGTGAATGTACGGATTATCAGGCATAATTTTGTCGGTGTTGCCTTAACGCAGTCACCGGCAAAATTTGACGAAAAGACGTGCATGAATCCCTATGTGGACAGGT
>CADBNS010000255.1 GCA_902796065.1 Ruminococcus flavefaciens | reverse complement strand
TTATCCTCCGTTTTGGTTTTCTGCGCCGCACAGATCAGTGCAGCTTCACGCTATAAAACAATCAGGGTCAGCGTCCTCGACACCCCTCAGTACCTCTTTAGAGTCCGGGCTGTCGAGGATGCCAGCCCCTTCGATAGTCTTGCTTATTCCCTGCCGCTCCAGCAGTATGTGCAGAGTCCGCATTCGGGCAGTCCTACTGCCTTCACTGTTCCCGGAAGTGACTGGAATTCCAGTGAGGTCAGCTTCAGCCTGCGGCATATCTCATCACGCAGATTCCTGCCCCTCTCTGTATTCGTATCGCTGTACTCCGCTATGTACTTCACGCCCTCTGCTCCTTCAAACTCATCGATTATCTGGCGCGCGATAAGTTCCATCTCTGATGTGCTGCGGGAGAAGTTCAGATACTTACAGCCATACATGATCGGCGGACACGCTGAACGCATATGCACTTCCTTCGCTCCGTTTTCATACAGAAACTCTACTGTCTCTCTCATCTGGGTGCCTCGTACTATCGAGTCATCCACAAACAACAGCTTCTTTCCTTCTATAAGCTCATGTACCGGTATCAGCTTCATCTTCGCTACCTGATTCCTCATGCTCTGATTCGTCGGCATGAAGCTGCGGGGCCATGTGGGTGTGTACTTTATGAACGGACGCGCAAAGGGTATGCCTGATCTGTTGGCATAGCCTATGGCATGAGGTGTTCCCGAATCCGGTACGCCGCATACATAGTCTACGTCAGGCAGCCTGCCGGCTGCTATGTCGTTCTCTGCCATGATCTCTCCGTTGCGGGTACGCATGACCTCTACGTTCACGCCTTCATATACCGCGTTCGGATAGCCATAGTATGTCCACAGGAATGTACATATCTTCTTCTTGCCTGCGTCACCTTCTGCCATGACCTGACATTCGTCAGATGTGAGACGTACTATCTCTCCGGCTTCAAGCTCCTTGTATGTGCTGTATCCCAGCTTCTGGAATGCAAAGGACTCCGTTGAAAGACAGTATCCGTCGCTGCGCTTGCCTATGATTATGGGCAGTCTGCCGTATCTGTCACGGGCTGCTATGATGCTGTCCTTCGTCAGGATTATAAGGGACATCGTTCCTTCGATCTTGTCCTGCGCATACCTGATCCCGTCTACAAAGTTGTCCTTCTGTGCTATGAGCGCTCCGATAAGATCGCCGGAATTGATGCTTCCGCTGCTCATTGTCTCAAAGTTCGCACAGCCCTTCTCTAACAGCTCGTCTACAAGCTCCTCCGCATTGCGTATGATGCCTACTGTACATACTGCGTACAGTCCCAGCTTTGATCGCACAAGAATAGGCTGAGGGTCTGTATCACTGATACAGCCTATGCACAGCTTGCCCCTCATGCGTACTACGTCATTCTCAAATTTCGTCCTGAACGGGGAATTCTCAATGCTGTGGATATTTCTCTGGAAGCCCAGATCATCTGCGTAAGAGGTCATTCCTCCTCTGCGTGTGCCAAGATGTGAATGATAATCGGTTCCGAAGAATACGTCTGTTACACAGTCGTTCTTGGAAGCAGCGCCGAAAAATCCGCCCATTGCATTATTCTCCCATAAGTCTCTTCATGATTTCCTGATACGCTTCTTCTACTCCGCCCATATCTCTGCGGAAACGATCCTTGTCCAGCTTCTCGTGTGTTGTGCTGTCCCAGAAACGGCAGGTGTCAGGTGAGATCTCGTCTGCAAGAATTATTGTTCCGTCTGAGGTCTTGCCAAACTCTATCTTGAAATCAATGAGGTCTATGTTCAGTCCCTTGAAAAACTTTACCATGAACTCATTTACCTTGAATGCATACTTCGCTATTGTATCAAGGTCTTCCTTTGTTGCTATGCCAAGTGCAAGTGCATAGTAATCGTTGATGAACGGATCGCCCAGATCATCGTTCTTGTAGCTGTACTCAAGTATAGGACAGAGAAGCTGCTTGCCCTCTTCTACGCCCATTCTCTTGGAAAAGCTGCCTGCTGCTACGTTTCTTATGATTACCTCAAGGGGAACTATGGATACCTTCTTTACGATCGTCTCACGGTCGCTGATCTCCTCTACAAGATGAGTCGGAACACCTTCCTTTTCAAGCATCTTGAACATATAGTTGGTCATACGGTTGTTGATAACGCCCTTGCCTGTGATAGTTCCCTTCTTCTCTCCGTTGAATGCTGTTGCATCGTCCTTGTAGTCTACTATTACGAGATCAGGATCGTTTGTTGCGTATACCTTCTTTGCCTTGCCCTCATAGAGCTGTTCCTTCTTTTCAATGTTTGCCATTTTGAAATTCCTCCTTGAGAATTATATAAATGTTTATATGCAATCCCGCTTCCTTGCGGGAATTGTAGGTGTATCTTCCTGCTACTCCGCTGTCAGAGTGCTGCTATCTGCTCCTGAAGTGCTGCGTCCTTCGCCTTTACGCTCTCTGCCATCGCTTTCTTCTCCGCTGCAAGTTTCTCTGCAAGTCCTTCATCGGAAAGCGATAACATCTGTACCGCAAGTACTGCCGCATTCTTCGCGCCGTCTATGCCTACTGTCGCTACCGGTACTCCGGGCGGCATCATTACTGTAGCAAGAAGCGCATCTATGCCTTCAAGTGCCTTCGACTTCATCGGAATGCCTATTACCGGCAGTGTGGTGTGTCCCGCTACTACGCCCGCAAGATGTGCTGCCATTCCGGCTGCACAGATTATTACACCGAATCCGTTATCCCGGGCACTTGCCGCAAATGCACAAGCCTCCTCCGGTGTGCGGTGGGCACTCATTACACGGCATTCATACTCTACGCCGTATTTCTTCAGCTCTGTAAGTGCTGACTTTACTACAGGGAAATCACTGTCGCTTCCCATGATAACTGCTGCTTTTTTTGACATACTCTTCTCCGTTCTGCCGCTTACTGCGGCTCTGTTGTTGTTGCCGGCTGCAATTTGCTCCGGTCCGCACTTCCGTCGTATCCGCTGCTGCTCTTCTTCGGTGTGCTTACTTCCGGATCCGGCTTCTTTTCGCCATCTGCCTCGTCTGCGCCCTCCGGTTCTTCCTCCGGCGGCTCAGGTAAAGGGTAATCCGGCACCGTTTGCAGGAAACTGCCCGAAACTGCCGTCATATCTGTCTCAGAGCTGCCGGTGAACTTCATCGACGCTCTGCATTCTTCACGCATTGTCTTTGTCTCTCCCTTGTCGTCGGAATATGTCAGCTCAGTATCCGTGATCATCGCCACTTCGTATCCCGGCTGAGAATTCTCTGTCTTCGACAGGTAGATGTATATATCCGGTACCTTCAATAACCGCTTCGACAATATCTTGTGGTCGTTGGGGAACAGCATCGTGAATACATTGTAGCTGCCCCCAGTTATGTCGGAAAGCTGCTCTATATCCCCTGTGTAGGCGTACTCAAGATACCTGCCTACGCTCGATGCTATGATCTCCAGCATATTTACGTCAAGCCGCGATAGGATCAGCCGGCTGGATATGTCAAAGGTGTAGCTGCAGCCCATCGTTTCTCCCGTGACCGTCGCACTCTTCAGAAGAAGTCCCTGGTCTCCGGTGGAATAGGTGTATATCCCCATTTCCGTGGTCAGCACAAGTTCTCCGTCTCCGGCTACGCAGCTGTCCCACGAACGGCGGAATAACGGTGAAAAATCTTCTCCGTATATCACCACGGAGTCGTCCTTTTCCGATACCGCGCTGTAATACGTGAAGTCCTCGTCACCGCGCTTCGTTATGCTGCGGTATATGAACGGCACTATCACGCTGCCTTCGTAGTCGATGCAGCCGTACAGGTTCTTGCTGCCTATATGCTTCGCCGCTATGCACCTGCCTTCGCCTGCAAAGCTCAGCTCCATCCACTCCGGCGCTACTATTATACGGTCACGGCTGTCTGCTATACCGCAGCTGCCGCTGCCGTCCTCAAATATCCTGTTGCCTTCGCCGTCTGCCTCAAGCCTGCGCACTATCTGCGCTGTATCGCTATTGCTGGACGTTCCTTCCGGTACACTGAAATAAAACCGCGTTATCGCCGCTGCAAGCATTATTATGAATATGAACAGCAGCGACGCTACAAGCCGCGTTCGCTTATTCAAGGCTCTTCACCTCCGCAGTCATTACTTCTTCTCTGCGTCTGCTTTTTTGCTGCGGTAGAGCTCCTCTGTCTCACTGGCTATATATATCGGACGATGCTTCGTTTCAAGATATGTCTTGGCTAAGTACTGACCAAGTATTCCTGTGCAGAACAGCTGTAAGCCGCTGAGAAGGAATATCACGCATATCGTCGTTGGATAGCCCGCTACCGGATCTCCGAATATTATCGTCTTTACTATCGTTACTATCATCAGTATGAACGCTATGGCACAGCTTATGATTCCAAGCATCGATGCTATCGCAAGAGGTGCGGTGGAAAATGCCATGATGCCTTCCAGTGAGTACTTGAACAGTCCCCAGAATGACCATGATGTCGTTCCGGCTGCTCTCTCAACGTTCTCATAGGGCAGATACTTTACCTTGAAACCTACCCAGCTGAATATTCCCTTCGAGAATCGGTTGTACTCCGACATTTCCAGTATCGCATCTACCATCTGCCGCGTCATGAACCGGAAGTCCTGCGCTCCGTCTACTATCTCCGTCTGCGATATTTTGTTCATTATCTTGTAGAACTTCATCGCAAACCATGAACGTACCTTCGATTCGCCCTTTCGGTTTACTCGTCGGGTCGTCGCACAGTCGTACTCTCCGTCCTTGACAAAATTGTACATCTGCGGCAGGAATGACGGCGGATGCTGAAGGTCTGCGTCCATTACCACTACGTAGTCACCTTTCGCATTTTTAAGTCCGGCATACATTCCCGACTCCTTGCCGAAATTCCTCGAAAACGATATGAAGCGTACCCTATCGTCCTTGTCAGCAAGCTCGTGGAATATCTCCAGCGTCTTGTCCTTTGAGCCGTCGTTTATGAAAAGATATTCAAATTCCAACTCAGGGTGTTCCTTTGCCATCTCTCCTGTTACTTTGGTTATCTCTTCATAAAACATATGAAGGACATCCTCTTCATTATAGCAGGGAACTACTACTGAAACGAGTTTCATTGAACTCCTCCTTTTATATATGTAAGAAGATATATTATTTACTTTATTCCGGCTGAGTGCCCGAGTGCTCCGCCTTTAATCAATACACTTTTATTATACTACAAATCCTTTTGCACTGCAAGCGAATTTTGAAAAAATTACAAATTTACTCCCTCTTTTTTTTGCCCCGTCTTGTCCCCTTATACTATTGACAAAGTACGCCCACAGGAATATAATAATATTGTGAACTTTTTTTGAGCAATTTTAAAACGACTTGTTAACACTCTTACCTTTTCTCTGCCATTTCGCTCAGAAGTCCATAATCTTTCCACCACGGAGTCTGTTATGAAAAACTTTTTGCGTTCTACCAGCGCTTTTATCCGCGCTTTACCTAATTTTGTCATCTTTGAACTGCTTTACCGCCTCATTATGGTCGCTATCGGTTACCCGTCTCTCGTTTTGCTGCTGAAAGTAACTATGAAAGCCTCCGGTATCAAATACCTGTCAGATGAACATATCCTCGTTTATCTGAAAAATCCCGCTACGCTGCTGGTGCTCCTTATGATCCTTATCGTTCTGGCTGTTTTCTCCTTCGTCGAGCTTACTGCCCTCATTACCTGCTTCTCCTGCCGGATGCGCCATGAGAAAATTACTATCGACGGTATGTTCAGGTCCGGTCTCGCTTCCTTCCGGAAAGCCTTCCGCGGCAGCGGTGTCTTCAGCTTCATCGTCTTTATGGCTTTTATGCCTATGGCTCAGTTTACTATGTCTTCCGGCGTCTTTATGGCTCCTATCCTGCCTATGCTCCGGAATGCTTTCAGACATTTCGGCAGCTATGCCGCCTTTTCTGTGTATATCCTCATTCAGCTGCTCTTCGTCGTTCTTATCGCTAAACGCAGCTATACCCTGCATTACCTCGTGCTGACTGACAGCTCTTTCCATGAGTGCTCCCAAAAAAGCCGCAGCATCCTTAATGGTAAACAGTGGCGTATGACCGGCTCTCTTATCCTCTGGAGCCTCTTCATGCTCGCTGCCGCTGCTGCTATCACTTTCATCATCAGCTTCATCGTTCTCCTCTTTATCAAGGGCTTTACCCGTCCGCAGAAAGCTCTGCTCTCCGCTCTCAAAGCCCTGCGGTTCGCTGTGGAGATTTTCTCCGCCGTTTCCGCTTTCCTCTCAGCTCCCGCTATTATGTGCTGGCTTACCGGCAGATTCTTCGCCGATGTCCCCGACTCCGAAAAGATCATCACTCCCAAGCCTGCCGCTTTCAGGATCAAAAAACTTACCAGAGTCGCTGTGGTCTCTACTATGACCCTCGCCGCTCTGCTCCTTAATATCACTTACCTCAGCGCCCTCTATAAGGGCAATGTCAGCCTTAATGTCGGTCTGCTCTCCAATACCCAGATCACCGCTCACCGCGGCGCTTCCAAGGCGGCTCCCGAAAATACTATGTACGCCTTCCAGGCTGCCCTCGACAGCGATGCCGACTATATCGAACTCGATGTTCAGCTCACTAAGGACGAGCAGCTCGTCGTCTTCCATGACGAAAAAATCGACCGCGTTTCCAATAAAAAAGGCAGCCTCAATAACTATACCTACGCCGAATTACAAAGGATCTCAGTCGGCGAATGGTTCGGTGACGGTCAGTTCGCCGATGCAAGAGTTCCTCTCTTCTCCGATGTCCTCGAACTCGTCGGCCACGATATTCTCCTCAATATCGAAATCAAAGACCACGGGAATACTTCGCTTACGGTCCAGAAAACCGTCGAGCTAATTCAGCAATACGATATTGTCTCTTCCTGCTATATCACCTCTTTCTCCTATAAGGCCCTGAAACAGGTCAAACAGCTCGACCCGCGCATCAAAACCGGTCTTATCGCTAATGCCATCACTACTATGGCTTTCAATCAGCTAAAGTATATCGACGCCCTAAGCCTTAACCACCTCCTCGTCAATCAGGCTGTTATCAACTCCGCTCACCAGAGCGGTAAGCGCGTCTTCGTATGGACCGTTGACCGTCCCTCCGAAATGCAGAATATGATCGCCCTCGGCGTCGATAATATCATCACTAACCGCCCGGATAAAGCCGCAGAAGCAGTTTATTCACGCTCCCTCGGCGGTACCGTCCTCACTGCTCTGAAAACCGTTTTCGGTACGTGATTCCACACATAAAAAAGGCACTTCATTAAAACAGATACCCATATAGAAGTAATGCCCCGAAGCACGATAAAGTGCTTCGGGGCATTTTTTTGTTCGGGTGTTAAGATCATAATTTTGACAATTCAGCTAATTCGTCTTTAGAGTATTCCTTATAATATTTTGAGGTAGGAGACAGCATTGAATCTGTTGT
>CADBNS010000254.1 GCA_902796065.1 Ruminococcus flavefaciens | reverse complement strand
GCTTTCGCATTTCAAGTTTTTCTGACGCAGATATATTTTCTTTATGTTGAGCATTGGTTGGCAAAGTTTAGTTGGGGGAGCAATAGTTGTGGAGCGATAATTACTTGAATGATCCTGCCATTGAAATGATATTGAACAGGATGAATATTATCATGGTAACTGAAAGATATACACGGAAATAGCTGCTTTTCGGAGCAGTTTCACCGCTGCTGAGGTATTCTTTCAGAGAACCGCGGCGCTTGGATATGAGTATTATCGCGAGGACGAAGCATACCAGAGTGAGGCTGGTAGTGATGATCTCCATAGCAGCTTCACCTGTGAACTGTCCCAGACCGTTCTGCAGGAGATCGACAAGCACCAGATTGTTGAAGATATGCAGCAGTATTGACCAGAGAATACCGTATCTCATGGCAGCATAGCCCAGTACCAGACCGCCGAGACCTGCGCTTATGAGCTGAATGGGATTACCGTGCATGAGTCCGAACAGGATCGCTGAGGTCACTATGGCGAATGCTTTGCCGTGAGGCTCAAGTCTGCGCATTACGAATCCGCGGTAGACTATTTCCTCCACGACGGGACCAATGATGCCGGCAAACAGCAGTTCGGACAGTACCAGAGCGTGATTTCTGCCCTCTGCCTGAGCAGCGGTCTGCTGTAAAGATGAGCCGAGTATCTCAGTGAGTTTTTTAATGCCGTCGTTTATCAGTTCAGCGGGAAAAAGCATTCCGATACGTGCGATGAGGAGAAGTCCCAGTATCATGGGAGTGACCTTCTCACCTCCTGCGAATACCTTTTTTAAAGGTACGCTTTCTTTCATGAACAGGGTTATCATTATGAGACCCAGCATATAGCCTGCGTATTCGGAGATTATGATGGTAGATCTGGAATCCGCAGCATTGAATTGTGAGGTCGCTATTTCTTTGCCGACCATAGCCATGATCCTTGCGATGGTATAGATCAGGAGCATACCTCCCACGTTTGAAGACAGACGGTATATTGGTGATTTTCTGTTATCAGTGGTATTTGTGTTCTGTGACATCAGCAGATATATCCTTCCGTATTAAAGTAAATTATTCGTTTTCGTCAGCATTGTCAGCATCGGTTTTCTCTTCCGTACTGTCGTCAGAGCCGGACTGCTGCTGAGCTTCCTTTTGGGCGGCAGCCTTTGCAGCTAACATCGCTTCGATCTTGTTTTTTGTACGCTCCAGACCCTTAGCCTGTTCCTCTGCCTCCTCAATAGCCTTCTGCTCTGCGATTATCTTGTATTCCTTCAGCATCTCGATGGCTTCGTCGATGGTCAGACCGACCTTGCTGAGACTTTCGACGAAGTTCTTTATGACCTCATCGGCTCTGGATTTGCCCAGCTTGTCGATAAGGGACTGGTCAGTGGTGACATATTTTCCTGATGTGCGCATGGATATGATGTATCCTTCACGTTCTATCTCAGCCAGTGCGCGCTGCATAGTGTTTGGGTTGACCCTTGCTTCTTCCGCAAGATCGCGGACAGACGGGATCCTTGCGCCGCGTTTGTACACACCGGAAGCGATACGCAGCATGATCTCATCGATGATCTGGGCGTAAACCGGTTTATCGTTTGTAAAGTTCCACATATTGCACCTCCTGTCGGAACAGACTGCGGAAAAACGCAGAGCTGTGTGGTCGCTTTCAATGATAATTGTATCATTTGTATTAGTGTATCAATCAACTAATACAATAATATCACACCAATAGTTCTTTGTCAATAGTTTTTGGGAATAATTAACATTCTTTTATCTGATGGTGTGACCTAAGGGACGATATACCGCGATATTTCGCGCATTTCTGCGTTCTGCACAGCTTTGCCTATCATATTTCGTTATTGTGCCGAATCCCACGGTACAGTACTTGCGGAATCTCTCTATCACGCACTGATCGGGCTATAGGCAATTATGAACGTCACAAATAAATTAACTTAAAATAAGCTTAAAAATCCGGTTGAAATGTATATTTTCATTACTACTTTCAAACAATGGTAGTTGGAATCTGACAAAAAAATCAATAACGTTTTGTTATTTCCGCTGAAAAATTTGAATTTGGTATAATTGACAGGGTTTATTTTTAAGAAAGTGTTGATTTTTTTTGTCGTATACGCTATAATATAGATATATGGATAACTCTGTCTGTACGTGCTCTTGAAGTTCCCTTTTCTGTGCGAGCCGTACGCTGACGACCACTGAAGCTCCGCAGACAGATCCGATCGGATGGAAAACGGCTCCCGCTGCCGTAAAGCGGAGTCCGCACAGCTCACAGCGGGCGGAGAAAGGAGATTTGGTATGGATATTACGCTTGTAACGTCTTCAATGAACGATCTGGTTCACGGTACCAGTAACGATAAAAAAACCGGCTGCGGTATCAACCTTCTGAAGGCTGAGAACATCACACGTTACCGCAGAAGCTCAAGAATGACCGATCTCAAGGAGATCACTTGTGAAAAATGTAAGGAAAGACTCGCTAAGGAGATAATCAGGTCCGACAAGAAAGAAATGACAAAGCTGCTTAAAGAGGAAAAGCAGCGCCAGAAAATGGGTCTGGGCGATGAGGGTATCGTTCCGCTGGGCAATACTACCGCAAAGATCACAAAGGCTCCGGCTGCCGCTAAGGAAGAGCCTAATTTCAGAGCAAGTATCCCGGAGGGTCCCAAGAAGCCTGCTTTTGTTCCCGAAAAACAGAACTTCTTCGGCGATCAGCCTTCACCGGTCGTTCCCGAGAATAACTTCCAGACACAGCCTCAGGTACAGCCTGCTGCACCTGTACAGGCACAGTCACCGCTGCCGCAGACTGTTCCCGGCACCAACGTGCCGCTGGACGATACTCTGTCACAGTTCGCTATAAATGCGCCCTCTCAGGAGCCTGCACCGGCACCTGCACAGAAGGACGACGACTTCTTAGCTCAGTTCGCTGTTCAGAAACCCCGCGGAACTGAGACAAACTACGGCAATAATACACAGAACGATTTCCTTGCTCAGTTCGCTATCCCTGCACAGGCTCCGGCTGAGGCTCCTCAGGAACCCCAGAATCAGTACGGTATTCCTCAGCAGGTACCACAGGGCAATGATATAATGAATATGTTCTCCATCGGCGGCGGAGCTCCCGCACAGAATCAGTACGGCGCACAGGAACAGTACAATGCTGCTCCGGCTGCACCCGCTTACGGCAGCACAGGCACACCGGTCGCTCCGGCTGCACCTGCCGCTCCTATATACAATGAAAAGCCTGTATCAGGCGAGTGGGATTCCACTGCGAACCAGTTCTTCGGCTTCTCGGGTGTTGCTGAGACTACTGTTCCGGTAGCTCCTACTGCTGACATAACTGATCCCGATGCTCCGGCCGCTATGGCTGAGCTGGGCGCTGCTCCTACGGAGACTATCGCTCCCGTTGAGCCGCCTAAGCCTCCGGTTATCGATGACATTGCTGCCGCAGCTGCTACTGCTGCTTCCGTTCTGGGAGGCTACAACAGCGTCGCATCTGCTCCGGCTGCACCTGCACCGGCAGCTCCCGTTATCGAAGACCTTACAGCTCCGGTTGCACCTGCTGTTCCTGAAGCTCCGGCTGCTGAGCCTGTGATCGCTTCAGCTCCGGCAGACATGATCTCTCTTGATGACCTTATCGCAGGCGTATCCGCACCTGCTGCACCGGCTCCCGTAAGAGCTGCTGCACCCGTACAGCCTGAGCCTGTTGCTCCGGCACCTGCACCGGTACAGTCCGCTGCACCCGTACAGCCTGCTGCTGCTCCTGCACCCGCTCCGGTA
Organism: Ruminococcus flavefaciens; assembly: GCA_902796065.1. Lineage (GTDB taxonomy): Bacteria > Bacillota > Clostridia > Oscillospirales > Ruminococcaceae > Ruminococcus > Ruminococcus flavefaciens_X. The sequence goes on along the minus strand of CADBNS010000254.1, from coordinate 2,110 downwards.
CAGTCCGCAGCTCCCGCACAGCCTGCTTATACAGCTCCTAAGCCGGCAGCTCCGGCTCCGCAGACAGCTTCAAGGATACCAAAGGTGCCTTACAAGAAGAATGCTGCTCCAAGCATAGAGGGTCAGATCCTATCAGTTCCGCAGTTTGCAGGTCTTGACGAATTCAACAAGCCTGTATATACATACATACAGATGCAGATCGTCGGCTATGATGACAACGGTCAGCCAAAGCTGGCTCCGCTGCCCGGCGAGAAGATGCCTGTACCTCCGCAGTATGCAGGTCAGGTAGTTCAGGAAGAGGAAGAAGTGGATATTCTCAGTATACCTCCGTCAGAGATGACAGTAGGTCAGAGGATCGCTGCTGCTGCCCTTGCAAAGGGTCCGGCTCCTGTAACTGCAAACATCTCCAAGATCGCTACACACGACCACAGCAAATCTACAGCACAGTCCTTCATCAACGCTATTTCAGTGTCCAAGGACTACGCTAACCAGAGCCTTACTGATACCCAGGGTCTCCACGCAAGAACCAAGATCATCGGCTCAGTTGAGGACGTTCTGGCTGAAATGGGCGACAATTCTGAGGTCATCAAGAAACAGCAGTCTGCTGCAGCTGCCGCTGTTTCAAATCAGATACAGACCACAACTCCCAACTATCAGGAGTTCAGACCAACTACAAGAACAGTATCAAAGAGCAATTCGCGTCCATCATCAGGCTCATTCACCACAATGGCAGCATTCGACGATATGCCGCTAACAAAGGCTGAGATGAAGGCGAGAAAGAAACAGGAAAAGATAGACGCCAAGTTCAAGAAAGAAATGGCTAAGAGAGGTCTTTGAGAATAACACATTCCCCCGCAGCACAGCGGGGGAATTACCATACATGAATATATTACAGATGAGGTAGAATTATGGCAAATAATGAGCTTTTAAATGAGATTCGCGCTAAACTTGGCGACGATTATCAGGAAAATGAGAGGATACTCAAGGGAGAGGTGGAACGCCTCGCAAAAGCCGGAGACATCGACGGCGTAAATGCTGTCGGTCAGCTTATGCTGGATATAATGCCGGAGGATAAGCGCAATGAGGTAATACGCCTGACACATATCGACGGCGTGAGACTCGACAACCTCTACGAGCAGGTAGAGGAGCACCTCAAAAAGAATGAGTATATCGAGGCTAAGTCCATTGCAGAGAAGCTCTACAAGAAGATCACTGTGGACTTCGCTGAGACCGATACAGTAAAGTATGTTTCGCTGAGAAATCCCTTCGAGGACAACCTCTGCCAGCTGCTTTTCCCCACTGAGAAGAGGCTGAACAGGGCTCCCTTCGATTTTTGCACATATATCACCACATATGCCTTCATACTCGTTGAGACAGGCTCATCGATCGATGCTCTGCCTGTGCTGGAGAAGGCTCACCAGTACAATCCGGTGGACGTAGGTCCGCTGTTTGAGATGGCTGAGATTTTCAAGCTGACCAAGAATAAGAAGCGTATTGTCGAGATCACACGGGAAACACTGAAAATAGCTTCATCTCCGCTGGCTATAGCAAGATGCTACGCGAATATGGGCTATATCCTCACGGACTTCCGCCAGTACGACGAGGCTGCGGTATTCTATACCGCAAGTGCGATGCTTGCGCCGAATCCGGCTATACCGCTGGAGATGCAGCATCTTGCAGACCTCAAGGGCTCACCGGTGAACGTGCCGCAGCGTGAGGAGATCGAAGAGGTCATGAAGAAGTATGATATGACATTCGGAGCTGACAATAACGTTATCTCAGTTGCAGCTCAGCTGTCAGTGAATTACCTCACAGCCAATGATATACCCAATGCGCTGATGGCAATGAAGATGACATATGCCCTGACACGCGATGAGAGCATCAAGAAGCTGATCCTGAAATATGAGCCGAATGCAGATATGTCAGCTCCCGCTCCGGGAGAAGTTCCTGACAGCGCAAAGACTGAATAAAAAACAAGGGAGGACTATATAGTCCTCCCTTATTTTTATCAGAACCTGTCCATATAGGGTGAATGTACGGATTTTCAGGCATAATTTTGTCGGTGACAAGGCAAAAATCCGCCGACGGGCTGTCGCCCTTCAAGGATTTT
>CADBNS010000253.1 GCA_902796065.1 Ruminococcus flavefaciens | reverse complement strand
GCTGTAATCATAAACGACAGCCTTATCGTTATCCAGGTCATTGAAAACGAAGTTATTGAAATCCTCGTCCTTCTTATCGTCCTCAGAAGGAGCGGCAGTAGTAGCAGTTGGGTCAGAAGGATCCACAGTAGCGGTAGTTCTCTTCTGGATGAGGCGCTCATTGCTGTAAGCGAAGGTAGTGGTAGTAACTACCTTACCGTCAGCATCTGTCTCAGCGGGAGCGGTAGTAGTTGTAGTAGTTTCGGCAGAAACGGAGTCATCGCCGTCAGCGGTAGTAGTCTGGGCAGCAACATAATCGTCGTAATCCTTGCTTACCTCATCGACCTCCCACATTTTCTGCAGAGATCCGGACTTTTTATTAATCTGGCGTGCATAATCGTCAGCCATCTGGTGGAGCTTTCTCTTCTCGTCGGCGTCGAGAGCATTACCCTCATCGTCAGTGAGCTTGATGGTAAAATACTTGACACGTGCGAAGTTATCGTCGAAGTAGTCCTTGAGGTCGGCCTCAGAGCAGCCCTTTTCGCCGTCGATGCCGAAATAGTGCTTGAAGACCTCATGTTCTCTGTAGCTGTTGAGAGAAATATCCTTGATAGTATCGAGGCTGATACCGTTCTTATCGAGGCGCGGATCGCTGGAGTAATAGGATTCAGCCATATTATCGGACTCAGCAATATCATCGGAAGAGATAACAGCGCCGATGCTGTCGAACTCCTTGCGGATAGCGACATAGGACTTGCAGTACTCAGTAGCCTTATCCTGGATCCACTCATCAGCGGGGACGCCGTCGATATTGGTATTCTTGAGGTCCTTAACGGTAGCAGAAGATCCGTCGCTGTTATTGCCGGAAACGTTCTGAAGCGCCTCATCGAGGGCCTGCAGGGTGTAGTAGATGAACACACCCGAATTTACATCATATCCGGCAGCCGAGAGAGCCTTCTGGGTACCGTTGCCGATAGAAGCGGTGCAGCTGCACGCGCTGGATATAACAAGGCCGGCAAGGGAACTTGCGGCAATTTTACTTATTTTACTCATTTGAATGATTCCTCCAGTTTATACGCCGATGCGAAGGATAGTGAGCACCGGCAAAATTCCAAATACTTTATTATTATACTATAAAAAAACTGATTTGTCCAGAGAAAAATGAAATTTTTACCGTTCTGTCACAAATATATCACTGAACGACTACTATTCTTGACAAGCACGGGGTAATGTGTTATACTATATAGATGTAAAACTACCGTAAAAAGGAAGATGATCATGAAAGAGAAATATTATATCACCACGCCGATCTATTACCCGTCGAGCAAGCTCCACGTAGGCCACACCTACTGCACAGTAGCTACAGATGTAATGGCACGATATAAGAGGATGTGCGGTTACGATGTTATTTTTCTCACCGGAACAGACGAACACGGCCAGAAGATAGAGAATAAAGCGAAGGAAAAGGGCATAACCCCGAAGGAATTTGTTGACAGCATCGTATCAGCACCCGGCGGAGTTCTTGACCTCTGGAAATTAATGAACATCTCCAACGACCGCTTTATCCGCACCACAGACGAGTATCACTGTAAATCCGTACAGAAGATATTCAAGAAGATGTACGATAAAGGGGATATATACAAGGGAAAGTACACAGGAAAGTACTGTGTGCCCTGTGAATCCTTCTGGACAGAGAGCCAGCTGGTAGACGGAAAGTGTCCGGACTGCGGACGCGAGGTAAAGGACGCAGAGGAGGAGGCATACTTCTTCCGTCTTTCCAAGTATCAGGACAGGATAAAGGACCTGCTTGTGAACACAGATTTTCTTGAACCAAGAAGCCGTGTAAACGAGATGGTAAACAACTTCATCAATCCGGGACTTGAAGACCTCTGTGTATCAAGAACTTCATTCTCATGGGGAATCCCTGTATCATTTGATACAAAGCACGTAGTATACGTATGGATAGATGCGCTGACGAACTACATCAACGCACTCGGCTATGAGAATGATCAGTACGATGATTTTGACAGATTCTGGCCGGCAGACGTACATTTTGTAGGCAAGGAGATAGTAAGGTTCCATTCAATAATCTGGCCTGCGATACTGATGAGTCTTGAACTGCCGCTGCCTAAGAAGGTATTCGGACACGGCTGGCTGCTGCTTGACGGCGGAAAGATATCCAAGAGCAAGGAGAACACCACAGTCAACGTAGTAGACCCGATGATACTTGCAGAGAGATACGGGGTAGACGCAATCAGGTACTATCTGATGAGAGAGTTCCCATTCGGAAGTGACGGAAACTTCACCAATGAGCTGCTTATAAACAGGATAAATACAGACCTTGCCAACAATCTCGGCAACCTTGTGAGCCGTACTATCGCAATGGTAAAGAAGTATTTCGGCGGAAAGCTGCCGGCGGAAAAGCTGGCGATAGAAGAGAAGGATACAAAGCTCATCGAAGCAGTATCCGGACTCAGCAAGCGATACAGTGAGCAGATGGAGAAGTTTGCCTTCCAGAACGGACTTACAGAGATATTCAAGGTAATCGATATGTCCAACAAGTACATAGACGAGAATGAGCCGTGGGTACTTGCCCGTGACGAAGCGAATATGCCGCGGCTTGCTTGTGTAATGTACAATCTGCTTGAATCAATAAGAGTATGCAGCATACTGCTCACACCGTTCATGCCTGATACAGCAGCAAAAATAGCCGCACAGGTAGGTTCAGAGAAGAACACATTTGCAGATGCAGCATGGGGCGGACTTTCACCGGAAGCGGAGGTACAGAGCGGAGACAATCTGTTCCCGAGAATCGACCTTGCTAAGGAGCTTGAAGAGCTTGCGAAGATAGAGCTTGAAGAGCGCAAGAAGGAAGCCGGACCGGCAGAAGCCGAAACAGAGCCGCTGCTTGAAAACAGTGTTGAGTTCGACACATTCACCACAATGGACCTGAGAGCCGTAAAGGTAAAGGCGTGTGAGAATGTAAAGAAGAGCAAGAAGCTGCTGCGTTTCACACTTGATGACGGAACAGGCACAGACAGACAGATACTCTCCGGAATCGCGGAGTACTACAAGCCGGAGGAGCTTGTAGGCAAGACACTTGCAGCAATAGTGAATCTGCCGCCAAGAAAGATGATGGGACTTGATTCATGCGGAATGCTGTTCTCTGCGGTACACAAGGAGAACGGAGAAGAAAAGCTGAATCTGCTCATGCTTGACGACAAGATACCGGCAGGAGCAAAGATCTGCTAAAAACAACTCCCCCTGAGTGATGAAAAGTGTCACTCAGGGGGAGTTTTGCATTATTTCAGTCATTGCCGCCCTTATACGCAATAGCATCGATCTGAAAGAGGATACCATCTCTGATAAAGTCAGAAGTAAAAGCCTTTCTTGTGGGGAATTTGCCGTTAAAGTGCTTTTTTATGGCAGCCGGCAGCAGATTCAGGTCATTGATATTCTTAAACAGGCAATCCATTTTAACAACATTCTCCAGACCCAGACCAGCCAAAGCGAGCCGGTTTTTCAGGGTCTCAAAAGCGCCGTCCATCTGTTCTTCAACGGATTTTCCTTCATTTCCCATGCAGTAGCCAACAAAAACAAGATCGCCGGCCTCGATAACAGTAGAATCCGCCCAGAAATCATCGACCTCGAGCCTCGTTATATTATTCATATTTTTACCTCCATAAAGCAACATCTATAACAATGATTATAATATAAGCCGCAATAATTGTCAACATAAAAAAGTACTTGACAACTGTAATTAAACGTGTATAATATAATTAAACACGTTTAACAGGAGGCATTATGGAAAAGCGAGATATTAACAAGACCAGACAGTCAATAGTAGCCGCAGCTGAGGAATTAATGGCGGAAAACAGCGATCCGGATAAGGTAACATCGCGGACTATCGCCCAGCGTGCCGGAGTAAATGCGGCGATGATAAATTACTGTTTCGGCTCGCGGGAGGAGCTGCTGTACACGGTATTCCGCGGACTGCTCAGCAAAGCGCAGGCTGCCCGTCCGGAACTGAAAGAGCTGCTGAACGCTGATATACCGCCATTTGAGAAGCTCGTCGCAGTTCACACCGGCATAATGAAGCTGATGCTGGAGCACTTCAATTACGCGCAGGCAATAACAAAATACATCATCATGAACCGTGATCTGATGACCGGTCTGGACAGCTTCGAGCTGGTAAAAGCCTGTTTTTCGGGGAAAAAGTCCGATGAAGAATGCCGGATGATAACGTTTCAGCTGACAAGTCTGCACGAATTATCGGTGCTGAGGCACGAAGAACTGCGGAAATACTGCGGTACAGACCTGCGCGATGATGCTCAGCTTGCTGCCTTTGCACGCCGGAATATCGGGAAATTTCTTGAAATACAGGAGGATTTTTTATGATAGGTGCACTTATTGTTGTGGATATGCAGAATGATTATCTGTGGGATAAGCGAAAGACTATGTTCAATTACAATACCGACGAGCTCGTTGCAGCTGTTAATTCGAGCATTAAAAAATACTCCGCCGAAGGCTACGATATCATATATCTGTCACAGGTCTTTCAGAATATTATCACAAACCGCAAGCTCATCGGTTTCTCCATCGCAAATACTCCCGGAGCTGAACTGTACAGCGGTCTGGATTTAGTCTCCGATCTGTGCTTCGACAAGCATCTCCCTGACTCATTCACCAGCCTTGCATTCAAAAAATATGCAAAAAGCAGGAATTTTGAAAATATTGTCATCTGCGGACTTGATCTGTGCGGATGTGTGGGCGCAACTGCTAAAGGTGCACTGAAAACAGGTGCAAAAGTGTTCATAATAGACAATAGTACAGGCTGCCGTTTTTCCAAAGAGAAGGAACTCAAAAACCGCCGGAAATTGCAGGGATACGGCGTGAAATTCATCTGAATCAGCTGCACCCTGTTCCGCCTCACTGAGGTTGACATTACTCCTTTGTAATGCTATACTCTTAGTATGATATAACGTTACAAAGGGAGTGATATTCATGAAAAAACAAGCTGTCGCTTATGTTGCAAGAGTAATCATTCAGAAAATCATCGGAGCATTTCTGTATATCGCCGGTGCCGGATTCGCGCTTACTTACGCCGGTATTCTCTACTTCGCCTATCTCATTGCCGCTACTATCGTTATCTGTGCTGTGCTTTACCGTGCAAATCAGGTGACTCTCGCCGAAAGAGCCAAAACAAACACCGATTCCCCCATGTGGGATAAGATACTCCTGACTACGTTCTGGCTGCTCAACTACTTCATCGTATACCTCATCGCCGGTATCGCTGAGCATGGCGAACATCTCAATATACCGTTCTTTGCAGGTATTCTCATTACTCTATTCGCTGCCTGGTTCTCGACAAGGGCTACAATGGAAAATACCTTCCTTGAATCTACTGCAAGAATACAATCCGACCGCGGTCAGACCGTTTGTACCACCGGTCCTTATAAAATCGTAAGACATCCTGCGTACAGCGGTCTTATCCTCAACTGCATCGGTTTGTGCATGATCTTCCCCTACTCTGCTGTGTGGATATGTATGGGTGCTACCATTGCTATAATCATCGTGCGCACCGCATTTGAGGATAATATGCTCAAAAACGGCCTTGACGGCTACCTCGACTACGCCCGAACCACGAAATACAGGCTCATTCCTTTCCTTTGGTGAACAGATACTCTTTCTGTCCGATATTGCAGATACTTCCTTGATATGCCCGGTTGCAGTTCTTCTCTGCCTCCGGGTCATTTTTGTTCTCCCCACTCACCTGTTCCGCTGCTTTCGCCTATATTGCTCCCCCAATTAAACTTTGCCAGAAAGGCGAAGTCAGAAAGGAAATATATCAAGGAAGGAAAACGCAGGAATGCTTTCGC
>CADBNS010000252.1 GCA_902796065.1 Ruminococcus flavefaciens | reverse complement strand
GAAATGGTTGACGGCAGAATGATCGATATTATTGAAGGCTGGAGCAGTGTTGACCCTTCACTGGGCATGGAGTACATCGATACATACTCTATCGACGACAAGAAGTACAAACTCTACGTCAAGGAGAACGCTGATGTGATACTCTCCGACGGAACTTCCGGCATCAGGGACCTGTACCGCTGCGTTGCAGTGAATAATGCCTTCAAGGAAGATGAGGATACCGCTTTCTCCGGTACGGTGAATATCGGCAGCCATTTCGGCAAGCTGCTGAATTATGACCTTGACCCTGCTAACCTGAGATCAGTTTATTTCGGCTGTCATTCTGAGCAGTCAAGCGGCGCATTCGGTCTCAGCACTCTGAACATTAACGATGTGTATACGTCTTTCTCAATGAATCCCTACGGCGCTCCTGATACTGACCCTGATGAAATCATATATGTCGATGAGGAACTGGAACTTCCGCTGCTTCCTGCGGAAAATAACACAGTGCTGCATAATGAGACAGATGAGACCGGAAATTTCATTGAGATACAGGGAAGCGTAGGTAATGGCAAGATAGGCTATGAAAAAGGTGACAACTCCGATTTTGAAGTCGCATGGAAGGATACATACGAGACCATTATCAATAAGGGCAGACAGTTCGGAGAAAAACAGTATACCCTTGACTGCATCGACAATTTCGACGTGATCTACGATATTGACATCACTACCGACAGCAATACCAAATACGGCGCTTATGCGATTCTTGAACCAAAGAAGTCCGGCTACAGGAACTATATAACTGAGATGTATGTCGTTGACGGATACGGCACATGGAGACCGCCCGGAACTGAGAAGGAGGGTTCCTTCGTTTCCGGAGGCGTTACATACGACCTCTACAAGAGTCAGTTCTATGTTACTCCCGGAGAGATGTGGTCTTCAATTACAACTATCACTCAGTACTGGAGCGTTGTTGCGGATAATCAGCTGGAATCCGGAAAGACAACTGCTGAAAGCGGTCACATCAGACTTGAGGACCACATTGCTCAGTGGGAAAAGCTTGGCCTTAATGTTGAAGGTGAATTCGTTCACAGGGCTTGCTTCTTTGCCGATGGCTATGAAAGTACCGGAAGATTAAAGGTAAACAGCCTTGATTTCGTTGAGAACTATCACGAATCATCATATCCTGACTTTCCAATGGAGCCTATGGTTTCTGTGAACGGCACCGGAGTGCTCTGCGACAGAACAGATGAATTAGGAAACAGGATCTACGCATACAATCAGGGAGATCACGGCAAGGTATCTTTCGAGGAGTCACCTGACGGCTTCGATGCAGCATGGGCAGGGGAAGAATATGCACTGTTCTTCAAGGGCAAGAAGTTTACACCGAATACTGTCGGAGTAACTGATCTGGAAAAACTGAAAGTAGATTATGAGATCGAATACTTCGACAACAACAGCACAACATTCGGCCTCTGGGGACAGCTTTCCAACGGCGATGTTTTCTATATTATGGACGGTCACGGCAAATGGAACCCGATGGAAGGTACCAAGCCGATCGATACCATTGTCTCAGGCGGCGTGACATATAATGTCTACAAGTACCTTATGAACGGCGGCGGTGACATTTTCGGCACACGCGCTCACTACTGCTACTACAGCATTCCTGTTGAGACTCCTGTCAGGTTAGGCGAGCCGGTACATGTATGCCATACTATTGATCTGAAACCTCATGTCGAGGCATGGCTCAAAGCGGATATGGCAGATGTTCACGTAGAAGAGCTCAATTTCCAGATAGAGGCTCTGAACAGTTATGGATATGCATATATCAATAAGCTCGATTTTAATACTGAGGTGCTTGATCCGCTGACAGTTCCCACAAAGGACGACGTTGTCCGCGAGAACTTCGAGAACAATAACTATGTTATGTTCAGATCCGATAACGGAAGCAAGATCACATATACCGATGAGCGCAACTTCTCAGGCTATAATTCAATGCGTGTAGCTCCTCCGGCTGGTAAGGGTGCCTCATTCTACTACAAACCCATAGAGAACGTTTTCGTACCGGGTGAGACCTACAGCCTGTACTTCAATATCCTCAATACTGCTTCAAAGAACGCTGAGGTAAAGGCTTATATCGACTTCGGCAGCGCTGAGACTGCTCCGAAGCCTATTGAGATCGGACGCATCGTTGCAGACAGCGGCGAATGGACTACATTCACCTGTCCGGGCATCACTCTGCCTGAGTTCAGCGGAACAGTTCCGAAGGTCGTAGTGACTGCCGGAGCTGACGAGGCTGTATATATCGATAATTTCATTATCAAGAGAGTAAGAGACGATGCTGAGTATGAGCTGTCTGACAAGCTTCCCGGCGACCTCAACGGCGACGGTGTTGTCAATGTGTTCGATGTTGTGCTCTGCCGTGCTGAGCTCTGCAAGATGCTGGAAGGTGAGGAGTACAGCGATGCAGCTGACGTTAACAGGGACGGTGAGGTATCTGTAAGTGACCTTATCCTCATCAGCGGCTATGCTATGGGCAAGTATGAGAACCTGAACGGAAGAACAAAGGCTCAGAATATGTCTATCATAAAGCATGACGATTATTATTGCTTTGAGATCTGGAATGCCGACAATAAAGGTGAGGTAAACTACAACTTCGCAAAGAATGGCTGTTTCTCCGTTGACTGGGACGGCGTTAGTGACTTCATTGCAGATACCAAACCGACAGTTTTGAATCCGTCAAATACTCTGCCGGTACTCAGATATGAGGGTACATTTGACGCAGATGACAATGGTACTGCATATTACGGCGCTTACGGCTGGTTCACTGATCAGCTTACAGAATACTTTGTTATCGACGGCTGGAGAGGCGCGAAACCAAAGTCCGACACAGAACCGGATATGACACTTGAGATTGGCGGAAAAACCTATGACGTTTACAAGGAAGTCAAGGTACAGCCGTGTATACTGGGCACCAGTGAAAAAGTTGTGCGCTATTTCAGTATCGCCCGTGAAAACGGTGCTGACGGAAATGGCAAGTGCAGTATCAGCGGTGAGATAAGTCTCAAGGAACACGTTGAAGCGTGGAGATCACTGTACAAGGATAACATTGATAATAAGTCTCTTCACAGTTTCGGCGCTTTCGTTGAATCCTTAAACGGAAACAAGGGTGAGGCTGTACTGACAAAGGGAACTATATCTAAGTACTGATACTCATAGTAAGATAATGACATACAGGCATAAATAAAACATAGTCCGGAGCGGCTCACTCAGCTGCTCCGGATTTTTGCGGCATACTGCGAAATCGCATAACATCGCAATAATTGGCTTGACTTATTCATATTACGGCAATATAATGTATTTAAGTAATTGCTTATGGTCGGGAACTGCACTCCCGATTGTAATAAAGGAATTTGTTGTAAGGGACAAATCAGAAAGGCAGCTGTACTCTTGTATGGCTGTTTTTTCTTGCATTCTCTTGTCAGTCCGACATTTTGCGCGGTTGACATATTGTCCCGTTTGGTGTATAATATATTGTGTACTGTTATGCTGATGTCCGGTCTGCTGTCACAGCTTCCGGACCACGCAGACGCATCAATCAGGTAAAGGAGTTGATACAATGCGCTCAAAAGGTACAAAAACTATCGCCGAAAACAGAAAAGCACGCCACGAATACTTCGTTCTGGAGTCCTATGAGGCCGGTATCGAGCTGGTGGGCACTGAAGTGAAGTCCATTCGTCAGGGCGGCGTGAACCTCAAGGACAGCTGGTGCTCCATTGATAAGGGAGAAATGTTCATCAGGGGTATGCATATCTCTCCATACGAAAAAGGTAATATTTTCAACCGCGACCCCATGCGCGTCCGTAAGCTGCTCATGCATAAGCGCGAAATAAATAAGCTCTACGGTACACTTAAACAGGACGGTCTGTCACTTATCCCTCTCAGCCTCTATTTCAAGGACTCTAAGGTGAAGGTGCAGCTGGGTCTGTGTAAGGGTAAGAAGCTCTACGATAAACGCGCCGATGCCGCCAAGCGTGACGCTAAACGTGAGATCGACCGCAATATCAAGTCCCGTAATCAGTGATGCGTCCTTGACACTATCTTACCTCTTTCTTCTCATTTCGCTGTTGACAAATCCTTGAAGATGATGTATAATATTTATGTTACTTGCGCTTCTATCCCTTGTTGACCCTCATTTTTATGGGGGCGTAAAGGTTTCGACGGGGGTCCTGAAGTGTGATAAGCGAGCGGAGCTGCGGTGTAATCTCCTTAAACTGCGCCACGTTTAAATATAAACGCAAGAAATAACATTACAGT
>CADBNS010000251.1 GCA_902796065.1 Ruminococcus flavefaciens | reverse complement strand
TTGTCCTGCGGGTTCTCAGCGTAGCCGAGGATATAGATGAGTGTCTTGGACTCGCCCGGTGCAAGAGTTACCTTCTTGTAGTGAGAAGCAACAGGTGACCAGCCGTCTGCAAAGGAGTTTGAAGGCTTGTCAGCCTTTACTGTCTCGGGGTTATCCCAGCCGTTGTAGATGCTTCCGAGGAAGGAATCGCGGTCAGTATCGTAACCGTCGATCTTATCGTTGACTGTATAGAAAGCGTAGTGGTTACGTCTGTCTCTGTACTCTGTAACGTGGTAGATAGTAGAGCCTTCGATCTCAACGCGGCCTGTGGAGAAGTTTCTCTGGAAGTTAGTGCAGTCGTCCTGAGCGTCCCAGAGGCACCATTCAGCCATTGAGAAAATGGAGAAGTTCTTGGTCTCATTGCTCTCGTTTGTGAGAACTACCTGCTGAACTTCGCCGTCGTAGTTCTGGGGAACGAAGAATGTTACCTCAGCCTTGAGGCCGTTCTTCTTGCCTGTGATAACGGTATAGCCCATACCGTGGCGGCACTCGTAGAAATCAAGCTCAGTCTTTACAGGAGCCCAGCCGGGGTTCCAGACAGTGCCGTTGTCGTTGATATAGAAATAACGTCCGCCCATATCGATCGGAACGTTGTTATAGCGGTAACGTGTTATACGTCTGAGACGGGCGTCCTTATAGAAGCAGTAGCCGCCTGCTGTATTTGAGATCAGGGAGAAGAAACCCTGATTGCCGAGGTAATTGATCCACGGATAAGGTGTTTTAGGGGAATTGATAACGTATTCCTTTTTCGCATCATCAAAATATCCGAACTTCATAAAAAATACTCCTTTGTTATTAACTTAAAAACGGTGTCAGCCTATCCCGAAGGAAAGCTCACCGTTCACAAAAAAGCGGAAAAAACCGCGTCTGTGTACATTATACCATATTTTTCACTTTATTACAATAGATTATGAAAAATTATCTTTATATTTTTTTCAAGTCAATTTTTGTGCAGTTTTAACTAAAAAATGCTCTGCTTAAAACAACAGAAAGGGCGCACCGGAATGCGCCCTTTCTGTTAACCGATCTCATTCATCTGACTTGACCTGTTGTCAAGTGCAGGATCGAAGTTGTCGTTTGCCACATTGTTGAACTTGGAAAGTCCGAACCACAGCAGCGCGACAAGTCCTGCGACAACTACTACCCTGACCACGATCTCCTTTGCGTGCATGATAGCATTCTCCTTTCATAAGCAGTACTGTAACCGATACAGTCATTCTCATCAGGTAAATTCTATCATCATATCAAAGAAAATTCAATAATTATAACATTTTTGTAATTATTACAATTATGTCATTTATTACTTGCTGAAAAAGCGCTGATGCGCAGTAAATACACCGTCCGGCTTTATCTCGCGATAGCCTGTTACCTCTGCGGGCATATCAAGGTTGGGAGCGTCTATCATAGCTGTCATCGGCTCCGGGCAGAAGTAGTGATTGAAGCCGCGGTCGTTCCAGATTATCCAGAAGCCGTACTCCTCAGACACCTCATAGCACAGCTTCTTGCCGCTTGCAATATCCTCGACCGTCACGCCGTGGAACTGCTGGCCGTCCAGCTCAAGAGTCTCAGAGAAGAACATATCGTTGTCCAGCACCTGAAGCACAGGGCACTTTGTACCGTTCTTGTACTCAAGGTCGGACATGGAAGGCTGCTCCATAGCGCCTGTAGGCAGGCAGCGCTCGTTGAGTATGCACTTCTTGCCTATCGGTACTGTAAGGCGCATATCGCTCTCTTTTCCACCGTCAACGAAAGGTGCGTTGATAGTTGTATGTGATGCCAGTGACATAGGAAGTACCTTATCGGAGGTATTGATGAACTTTATGTCCTGCTCCAGACCCATCTCAGACAGGGTGAAGGTATACTCAGCTACGAATCTGACCGGAAGGTACTGGAAGAACTCGTCCTTCTCGTCGTAGATATAGCGTGTTTTTACCCATGCGCAGTTATCATCGGCTCCGCGCTCAACTATCTCGTGAGCTCTCTTGTGAAGGAAGCCGTGGATATGGTTGTTGTAGGGAGCCTTCTCATTTACCGGCAGCTGATATGTACCGTCGGAAGTGCGGAGAATACCGTCTGCAAAGCGGTTAGGGAGGTACAGTGTAGGAAGTCCCCATACCTCAGCGGACTGCTTTATATCCTCCGCCTTGTTATCAGGGCTGAAACGGAAAAACTCCATACCCTTGTCGTTATTGCGCAGACGGATAACGTTGGAGCCTATCTCGTTGGCTACCCACGCCTCGTAGCCGCCTGCTGTCAGCTTAACGCAGGTCATGCCGCCGAATTCCATCAGTTCAGTTGAATTTGCCATAGTAAACCATTCCTTTCACATATAGAAGGCGGACAAATAGCAGTCCGCCCCGGATACTTATTTATTCCCCCGCTTATTTCGGTGCTCTGCCGTACATATTGTCCACCATCTGACTTGGCTTTGCATACAGCACGATAAGGTATATGCTCAGTCCAAGCGGTACCAGCATCAGTATCAGCCATGTACCAAGCAGACTCATTATCATGCTTGCATAGTCACTGTTGGAAGCATAGTTGTGACCGCTCAGCTGCGAGAGTATCGACAGGAGCATACCGCCGACAAATAATAATGACACAGCCGAACACAGTATGTACACGAAGCCGGACTTTCCAATATCGTGAAGTCTTCTGAACGCTATGGAAATGCTCGGGATAAGTGTGCCCAGCAGCACTATCGCGGATAAGAAGCTGAATCCTATCTCCCTGTCGATGATGGACGCTGCCTGACTTATGAGGTACACGAATATGAAGGAGTACCAGTACTCACTTCGTGTCGAGCGTCCGTGGAAGTTAACGTAGTTCTTGAAATACAGCTTGATAGCCTCACCGAAACTAACAAAGCGCGGAGATTCGATCTCACCGGAAGAGTAGCCTCCTGACGGCATAAGATCCCCGTCCCCGATGGGAGTCCAGCCTGCCTTCGGCTTCGGCTTATCCTCCGGAGCATCCCAGCCGCCAAAGTCCACAGGCTTCTGCGGAGGCGGTGTTTCGCCCACTCCCGGCATCGCTCCGCTGTAGGCACCTGTTTCTGCGCCGCAGTTAGGGCAGAATTTGATACCCTCCGGCAGTTCTTCATTGCAGTACTTGCATTTCATAGTTTTTTCCTCCTTAAAAAATCCTTATATCATGTCCGCTTATTGCGGATATAATCAATCCATACGGTTCTCCATGTCCGTATACTCACGCATGGGAGCTATAGCCTTGTACGCCGGACGGATTATCTTGTTGGAGTTTATCAGCTCCTCTATCCTGTGCGCAGACCAGCCTGCAATGCGTGATATTGCAAATATAGGCGTAAACAGTTCGTCCGGTATGCCGAGCATACGATAAACGAAGCCGCTGTAGAAATCAACGTTAGCACAGACGCCCTTGTACATCTTGCGTTCCTCAGCAATGACCTCCGGTGCAAGACGTTCCACCAGGGAATACAGTGCAAATTCATCGTGGCGGCCCTTCTCGGAACTCAGCTTCTCCACGAAGCCCTTGAACACCTTTGCTCTCGGGTCGGACTGTGAGTATACCGCGTGACCCATTCCGTATATCAGTCCGGAGCGGTCGAACGCCTGCTTATGCAGGAGCTTGCGGAGGTACTCCCTTACCTCGTCCTCATTGGTCCAGTCCCTGACGTTCTTCTTCATATCGTCGAACATCATTACTACCTTGATATTAGCTCCGCCGTGTTTGGGTCCTTTGAGTGAGCCAAGCGCGGCAGCTATTGCGGAGTAGGTATCAGTTCCCGATGAGGAGACAACGTGCACCGTGAATGTGGAGTTATTTCCGCCGCCGTGTTCAGCGTGGAGCACCAGTGCAAGGTCAAGGATACGCGCCTCAAGCTCAGTGAAGCGCTTGTCCGGACGGAGCATATACAGCAGATTCTCAGCTATGGAAAGCTCCGGCTTCGGGTCATGGATGAACAGGCTTCCGCCGTTCTGTGAGTAGTTATATGCATTATATCCGTACACCGCCAGTACCGGGAACAGTGTTATCAGCTCGATACACTGGCGCAGTACATTGGGTATGGATATGTCGTTAGCGTTGTCATCGTAGGAATACAGTGCAAGAACGCTCTTGGCAAGTGTATTCATCATATTGTCGCTGGGAGCCTTCATTATTACGTCCCTTGTGAACGATGAGGGCAGCGAGCGGAAATCGGAGAGTATCTTCTTGAACTCAGTCAGTTCGCTCTCTGTTGGCATATTGCCGAAGAGCAGAAGGTATACAGTCTCCTCGAAGCCGAAGCGCTTCTCCTTTATAAAACCGGCGACGATATCTTCTACATCGATGCCGCGGTAATAGAGCTTGCCGTTGCCGTGGTTAGGCATTCCGTCGCCTGTATCAAGCACTTTTATTGTGCTGATGTTGGTAAGGCCTGCAACTACTCCGTTGCCGTTTATATCGCGGAGTCCGCGTTTTACGTCATACTGTGTGTAGAGTTCGGGGTCAATGCGGTAGCCCTCCATAGATCTTTCCGCAAGCTTTGATATTTCCGGAGTAACAACTGAAAATCTGTAGTCCATATATCGTCATCCCTTTCTTTAAAAAATGTAATGATCTTATACTGCTTTTGTTATTGTATCATAAAAAAGGTATAATAATAATACTATTATAAATTATATCATAAAAAAAGTCAATCATTTTTGTGCGGTTTTCTCTACACCTGACAGTTTTTTACCTATGACTATTGAGGAAACTCCTTTTGAAAATGATTTTCCCCGATGTTACGTATAAACCTGCCATGAGAGTACCGCCCTATTTCCGGGACGCTTTTTCATGGTAATAATACACAATCCGAGCCGGAAGTCTTTGATATAATCGCCGAATTACTGGTAAATATGTTGAAAATATATATTTCATTAACAATTTCACCGCAAATTGTGTTATAATTGTTATGTGGCGGAGTTTGCTCTGCCGGAGGGATATATATATTATGAGAGGAGTTTTTGATATGCACAATTTAAAGAAACTCAAAAGAATTACAGCCGGTATCGTCAGCGCAGCCGCTCTTGCTGCCTCAGTTCCGGCTTACATGACTTCATTCACCGCTTCTGCTGCCGACCATAACTACATGGAGGCGCTTGCACTGTCACTTTATATGTACGATGCAAATGCCTGCGGAAGCGGTATCACAGACGGTCCGCTGACCTGGCGCGGCGACTGCCACACCTACGACGCTGAGGCTCCCGTGGGCAGCCTTGACGGCTCACTGAAACAGTTCGTGGACCCCGACGGCGATGGTAAGGTGGACGTTTCCGGCGGATTCCACGACGCCGGCGACCACGTAAAATTCAACCTGACTATCGGCTTCGCAGGCTCCTGCCTTGCAATGTCTGAATACCTCCACCCCGGCATATACGAAAAAGCCGGCTGCAAGGACCACCTCATCTATGAGCTCAGACGCACTTCCGACTACCTCATGAAGACTACCTTCCTCAACAGTTCCGGCGAGGTTGCCGCTATCGCTCACGTTGTTGCAAGCGGCGGCACCGACCACGCTATATGGTCAGCTCCGGAGGTGCAGGACTACGAAAGACCTGTCTACTGGCTCACCGCCGGAAAGAACAACTCCGCAGTATGCTTCGAGATGGCAGCTGCACTCGCCGGCACCGCATACGTATTGAAGGACGCTGACCCCTCTTACGCCGCTGACTGCACAAAGTACGCAAAGGCTCTGTTCAGCTTCGGTCAGAAGAATATCGGCAATGAGACCGGCGGTCTGGGCGGATTCTACGACACAGCTCCCCAGTATCAGGACGAAGAGGCTCTTGCTCAGGCATGGCTGTGGATTATCGGCGCAGGCGAAAAACCGCCGCGTGTGCCTAACGGCTCCGACTACGGCGACCAGCAGTACGATGGCTGGATGTTCAGCTGGGACAAGGTATGGCAGGGCTACTCAACTATGATGTATAAGGCTACCGGTGAGCAGGCTTTCGCTGATGCTCTCAAGACTGAGCTGGAAAAGCAGGGCGGTCTCAAGGTCGGTACCTACAACGCCGGCGGCTGGGGCGCTTCACGCTATAACTGCGCTAAACAGATGGACGCCATCGCTCTGGCAAAGGGCGATAAGGACTCCGACTACGCTAAGGGTGCCAAGTTCCAGATGGACTACATTCTCGGCGACAACACCTACAACTACAGCTTCCTTCTGGGCTTCGGAGACAACTGGCCTACACATATCCACCACCGCGGCGCTAATCCCGGTGAGAACGGTCAGACCTCCAAGGACAACCCGTCCGCCAAGTACACCGCATACGGACTCCTTGTAGGCGGCTCGGACAACAACGGCTATCAGGATCACTCCGACAAGTACGAGTACACAGAGGGAGCTCTGGACTACAACGGCTGCTTCGCTATAGCCTGCGCAGGTCTCGCTGAGCTCTACGGCGGCGATGCTTCTGAGATCAACAGTCTCACTGCAAAAGCTGCGGAAATAAACGAAAAGTTTACCTTCGGCTCGTCAGATCAGACTCCTCAGCCTACTACAGAACCTCCCACGGAACCTTCGTCTGACAGCGGCGTAAAGCCTACCAAGTACGGCGACGCTAACCTCGACGGAAGAGTTACCCTCGGCGATTCACTGGCAGTTCTCCAGTATGTCGTGAATGCCGACAAGTATCCGCTGAGCGAGCAGGCTCTTGCCAACGCTGACTGCTACAACCCCGGCGACGGTATCACAGGTATGGATTCCGTTGCTATCCAGCAGGTCGATACGGGATCACTTTCCGAAGACGATCTGCCGGTCATTCCCGATAATGACGACTAAATAAGACGATGAGCCTGAGAGATCCTCAGGCTCATTTTATGAAAAGGCTCCGATTACAGTTCCGTCGCTTCCGCGCATTATGAGATACGGATAGGTACCGGCACTGTTTATCTGCACTCCGTTGTCCAGCACTCCGAAACGTCCCGTGGTTCCGGCTGTCCACAGGTCATACTCCTCATAGTATTGCGCACGATACGGCGGATTGATACGGGTGAACTGATGCATTTCTCCCTGGTATTCAATGTACTCAGCTTCCGCACGTTCCACTGCATCAGCACAGCCGCATTCTAAGAATGCCTGCCTTACGGCAGCTATAGCATCTTCCTCACTATTTATCGGTCCGTAGGCGAAACCGGAAAAGCTCTCAGCCATCTGGATATAGCCATCGACCATGTCCTGATCCCCTCTGAATGGCACAACGCTGCCGTAGCGGTCTGTACAGACGGCTTCCAGTCCAGCTCTTACCATGTCCGCAGTCGCAGGCTCAGTCACCGGCTGGGTCGCAGCGGTCACTGAGGTGGACGCCGCAGTCGCAGCTGATGCTGCTGTAGTTGCGGCAGATGTGGTTTCCGCAGTCGTGGAGGTCTGGAACTGTACGCTGTCAGATGCAGGTGCATCGCTGTATTCACCGCAAGCTGCGGCAGCTGAACAAAATATTACCATTAGCGTCAATAAAATTACCATTCTGAAACGATACACAAAAAATCCTCCCTTACATTTATGTTAATATTATACAGTCTGATGCATAGTAAGTCAACTATATTACAATAAAGACACAATTATGTTTTTATCAAAAATTGCGATTTGCTATTTTTTAAAAGAAAAAACTGGAAAAGTGGTCATATTTAAGTTAAAATCCATGTAATTGTGCACAAGAATGATTCCTGAAAATTGTCGGATATGAGAAAATATGAAAGAATCATGAAAATTCATCTTATTGTAACCATTTTGTAATCGTTCTGTAACCCTATATAGCGAGAAAAAATGTATAATTATCCTGTAAGCATATTATAGGCAAATTATTACAAAGGGAAAGAAGTGTGAAAACATGCATACAAAATTAAACAAGATCAAGTCCGTTGTACTCAGCGGTATGATCGCAGCAGTTTCTGTGGCTGGTTCACTCTCTACAGCCGTAGCCCCCACTCTCTCAGCTACAGCAGCAGGCAGTGATAACTATGCAAAGCTTTTACAGTACTCACTGTACTTCTACGACTCAAATATGTGTGGTTCAAAAGTCAGCAGCACCTCCAAGCTTACATGGCGCGGCAACTGCCACACAAACGATGAAGTCGACGGCGGTTACCACGATGCCGGCGACCACGTAATGTTCGGCCTTCCTCAGGGCTACACTGCTTCAACTCTCGGTTGGGCATACTACGAATTCGAGGATGCTTTCTCCGCTACCGGTCAGGCTGGTCACTTCAAGACCGTTTCTGACTACTTCGCTACTTTCTTCAAGAACGCTACCGTTCTCAACGGCAACAGCGTTTCCAAGATCTGTATCGAAAAGGGTAACGGTGATATAGACCACGCTTACTGGGGTCCTCCGGAGACTCAGGGCGACCGCGGCGGCTGTCTCTGGGCTACAAACGGCTCCGGCGATATTGCTGCTGAATACGCTGCTGCACTCGCTGCAAGCTACGTAAACTTCGGCAACGCTGAAGACCTTAAATACGCTAAGGCTCTTTACAACTACGCTAAATCAAACACAGGCGCTACAAACCGCGCTCCTTACTACAACTCAGAAGGCTCTGACGACGATATTGCTTGGGCAGCTGGCTGGCTCTACCTCGCTACTAATGACGGAAGCTACAAGAACGACCTCATCAGCGGCAGCAAGTGGATCGGCTGGACTCACTGCTGGAACAACGTTACTCTCGGTGCTGCTATCCTCAAGGCTGAGGTAACTAACGACTGGAGCGAGGTCAAAGGCTGGATAGGAAGCAAGTACAGCGGAAGCGGCTACTTCTTCCAGGACGAGTGGGGCAGCGCAAGATATAACTGTATGGCTCAGATGGCTTGCCTCGTTGCTGAAAAGCACGGCGCAGGCAACTACAGCTCATGGGCTAAGGGCCAGATGGACTACATCCTCGGCAACAACCCGGCTAATACCTGCTTCGTTGTTGGTTTCGCTGACAACTCAGCTAAGAAGCCTCACCACAGAGCTTGCTCAGGTACTTCAACTGCTGAGAGCGATGGTCAGGAATCAAAGTACACACTGGTCGGCGCACTGGTTGGCGGTCCTACAAATGCTGGCGGTTCTTATCAGGACCTCCGTTCAGACTATAAGTGCAATGAGGTAGCTATCGACTATAACGCTGGTCTCGTTGGCGCAGCTGCTGGTCTGTACGCTAAGTACAAGACAGGCAGCGTTGAGTCAAATATCCCCGGCGTAAGCGATGCAGGCTCAACTCCTATCAGCACTACACCTACACAGCCTCAGCAGACTACTGAGAGAACTACAGAAAGAACTACCGAGAGAACTACTGAAAGAGTTACTACTCCTTCAACTCCCGGTCAGTCTTCTAACGGCAGCTACATCGAGTACAAGCCAAATCAGCGTATCGTCTACAAGGAACTCCCTGAGAACGACAAGATGATCGGCTGGTCTTGGAAGGACCTCGGCGTTAAGTCAAGCGATAAGATCTCCAAGGTCGAGATCTGCATCTCTTCTAACAACGGCAACATCGGTAAGTGGCAGGGTGCTTTCGGTTCATCTA
>CADBNS010000250.1 GCA_902796065.1 Ruminococcus flavefaciens | reverse complement strand
AGGGTGGGATTCGAACCCACGTGACCGTTAAGTCAAACGGTTTTCAAGACCGCCTCGTTATGACCGCTTCGATACCTCTCCGTATTCCTGATGGGCTTACGCCTCAGTCAGCTTTTATATTATACCATAGCGGGAGAAGAAAGTCAAGAGAAAAAATCAAAACAAAGTGACAAGAATTTATCAACATTTTTGTGCAAATCGCAAATCAACATGGAACATACCACAGCCGCTGTCTATAATAATATGTAAAAAAGAGAAAAAATTATTAAATAACGGGATTTTTCAAAAAATGTACTTTACATAATCGGATTTTTAGTGTAAAATAAACATAGTAATTTTTTTGTGAGGTGCAATATGGAACCAAAGTATAAAAGAATATTATTGAAGGTCAGCGGAGAAGCTCTCGCAGGCGACAACAAAACAGGTCTCAACTTTGATGTTATCAATGACATCTGTAAGAGCATCAAAAAATGCGTAGATGCAGGTGTGCAGGTCGGTGTCGTAGTAGGCGGAGGCAACTTCTGGCGCGGACGTTCAAGCGGCGCAATGGACAGGACTCGTGCTGACCATATCGGAATGCTTGCAACTGCCATGAATGCACTGGCTATAGCAGACTCACTGGAAGCTCTCGGCTGTGATGTAAGAGTTCAGACAGCTATCATCATGCAGCAGGTCGCAGAGCCATATATCCGCAACAAGGCTGTAAAGCACCTGAAAAAAGGAAGAGTCGTTGTATTCGGATGCGGCACAGGAAATCCGTTCTTCTCAACTGATACCGCAGCTTCACTGAGAGCTGTCGAGATCGAGGCGGATATATTCCTGAAGGCAACACTGGTGGACGGTGTATACGACAAGGATCCGCATAAGTACAGCGATGCCAAGAAGTACGATACTCTCACATTCTCACAGGTACTCAGCGATGAGCTTGGAGTAATGGACAGCACAGCAGCTACGATGTGCCGCGATAACGGCATGAAGATGCTGGTATTCGATCTCAGCCGTCCTGACAACATCTACGATGCAGTAATGGGCGAGAATGTGGGAACAGTAGTTTCTGAATAATTATCACAATACGGGAAATACCCGATCAGGAAAGGAATGTTTTACTATGAAGGCAACTATCGAACACGCTAAGGAAAAAATGAACAAGAGCCTCAACGCACTGGGCAATGAATTCGCAGCTATCCGCGCAGGAAGAGCAAATCCTGCGGTACTTGACAAGGTAATGGTGGATTACTACGGCTCACCTACACCTGTAAACCAGATGGCAGCAGTATCCGTATCAGAAGCAAGAATACTTGTTATCCAGCCATGGGATAAGTCAAGCCTGAAGCTGATCGAGAAGGCAATACAGGCATCAGACATCGGCATCAACCCCACAAATGACGGAAACGTTATCCGTCTTGCATTCCCGCAGCTCACAGAGGATCGCCGTAAGGAGCTCTGCAAGGACATCAAGAAGCTGGGCGAGGAAAGCAAGGTAGCTATCCGTTCTATCCGCCGCGATACAATGGAAAAGCTGAAGGCAATGAAGAAGAACAGCGAGATCACAGAGGACGATCTGAAGGACGGCGAAAAGAAGGTACAGGACGTTACCGACAAGTTCTGCGCAGATGTAGACAAGGCTGTAGCAGACAAGGAAAAAGAAATAATGACAGTTTAATGGTGAACTATGGCATTATTCGGTAAAAAAGACAACACACAGGAAATAAAGCTTCCGGAAACGCTTCCAAAGCACGTAGGCTTTATAATGGACGGCAACGGCAGATGGGCGAAGAAGCGCGGATTGCCGCGTTCCTTCGGTCACCGCGAGGGCGCTAAGAATTTCAAGAAGATAGTGCGTTACTGCAAGGACATCGGATTACAGAACATCTCCTTCTACGCATTTTCAACGGAGAACTGGCAGCGTCCGACTGACGAGGTGAACACTATCATGGAGCTGTTCCGCGACTATATAGTTGACGTCCGCAACTTCCTCAGCGAGAACACGAGGATGATATTCCTCGGTGACAAATCTGCCTTTGACGAGGATCTTCAGGAGAAGATGATAAAGCTGGAGGAGGATACGGCAAAGTATACGGAAATGACGCTGATGATGGCAGTAAACTACGGCGGACGTGATGAGCTTGCCCGCGCAGCGCGTATCCTTGCGCAGAAGGCAGTGAACGGCGAGATACGTCCGGAGGATATAAACGAGCAGTCCGTAGCTGATGAGCTTTACACGAAGGGCATTCCGGATGTGGACCTTGATATACGTCCCAGCGGAGAGCTGAGACTTTCAAACTATCTTATCTGGCAGTGCGCATATGCGGAGTACTACTTCACAGACATACTCTGGCCGGACTTCACATCGGCAGAGCTTGACAAGGCACTGATAGATTTCGACGGCAGACACCGCCGCTTCGGAGGTGTCTGATGTTAACGAGGATAATATCCGGAGCCGTAGGCGTACTGATACTGGCGGCAATACTGTTTTTCCACGATACAATGGTACTGCCCATAGCGGTAGCCTGCATAATAATAGTGATGGTATACGAGCTGCTGAGAGCAGTGAAACTGCACACGAACAAGCCGCTGCTGCTGGTAACGGAGCTGTTTTCGCTGGGAATACCCTTTGAGTGCGGAGCGGAGGATCATCTGAAGGTATTTTCTGATGTGATGACCGGAACCATACTCATATTTATAATATGGCTTTTCAAGCACAAGGAACTCAGGTATGAGAAGGTATTCTTTGCCCTTGCGGTGATGATACTGATACCGCAGTCCATGAGCACTATCGTAAGGATAGAGGCTATGGACAGCGGACTTTTCCTGCTCGTCATGGGACTTTGCGGCGCATGGATCGCAGATACCGGCGCATATTTCACAGGAGTTGCCATAGGCAAGCATAAGCTGTGTCCTGAGATCAGTCCAAAGAAGACCATTGAGGGCTTTGTTGGCGGCATCGTAACTACAGGACTGGTATACGCCATAGCATTCAGTGTACACGACGGTTTCACAGTAAGCAAGGCACTGCTCAGCTTCGTACTGGGTGCAGTATGCGCAGTAGTCGGAACTGTAGGCGACCTGTCAGCATCTATGGTAAAGCGTCAGACCGGTATCAAGGACTACGGAAAGATCATGCCCGGTCACGGTGGACTTATGGACAGATTTGACAGCGTACTGTTTGTACTGCCGGCATACTATGCATTTATCAGGATAACTGGATTTGTTTGATATTAAGAACCTGTCCACATAGGGATTCATGCACGTCTTTTCGTCAAATTTTGCTGGTGACTGCGTTAAGAATCCTTGAAGGGCGACAGCCCGTCGGCGGATTTTTGCCTTGTCACCGACAAAATTATGCCTGAAAATCCGT
>CADBNS010000249.1 GCA_902796065.1 Ruminococcus flavefaciens | reverse complement strand
GTACATCGAGGAAGTCGGCGCTATGAACATCTTCTTCGTTATCGACGGCAAGGTCGTTACTCCTATGCTCCAGGGCTCTATCCTCCCGGGTATCACAAGAAAGTCCGCTATCGAGGTTTGCAAGTCCAAGGGCCTTGAGGTCGAGGAAAGACGTATCGATATTCAGGAGATCGCTGACGCTTATGATGCAGGCAAGCTCGATGAGGTATTTGGTACAGGTACTGCTGCTGTTATTTCTCCTGTCGGCCACCTCAAGTGGAACGATAAGGTTATGGAGATCAACGGCAACAAGATCGGCAAGATCTCTCAGATGCTCTATGATACTATGACAGGTATCCAGTGGGGTAAGGTAGAGGATACTTTCAACTGGATCGTTCCTGTTGAATAATGAATAATAAATGGTCCAAAGTGATCGTCGGTGCGCTCTTCGGAGCCGCCGGCGGTCTTTTCTTAATAAGTAACTTTAAAAGCGGCAATTTCAAACCTGTTATCACGTTCTTTGACGTAATAGTTGGTTACCTTGTCTGCGCTTTCCTCACAATTATTATCCATGAGAGCGGGCACCTCGTTATGGGTCTGCTTACTGGGTACAGGTTCACGTCGTTCCGTATCAGCTCATTCCTGCTGCAAAAGGATAATGGTAAACTAAGGCTCAGACGCTTCGATATTCCCGGTACCGGCGGTCAGTGCAAAATGAAGCCTCCGGAGTCCGATATGCCGGAAAATGTCCCCTTTTTCCTGTACCACGCCGGCGGCTGCCTGTTCAATCTGCTGACTGTTGTGGTATGTATCATCGTCTGCCTGAATGTCAGGATCGCCGGTGTCAGGCTCTTTGCCGCTATGCTCGGCTTCGTTAATCTCTACCTCGGCGTCGTGAATGGCATTCCTTTGAATCTGGGTGTGGATAATGACGGAAAAAATATCGTCAATCTCCGCAGAAGTCCCGTGGAACGCCGGAAGGTCTATAATGTCCTCATGATCGATGCTCTGCAGAGCGAGGGAATGATGCTGTGCGATATTCCCGATAAGTACTTCGATATTCCAGATAAATGTGTCAACGGCTTCGACTATATGATGTATTTCATCGGATGCGCCCGCCTGCTGGAAAAACTGGACTTTGCCGGCGCTGCGGATATGCTTGGATTCATTGCCGATAATTACAACAGCAAAGATGTTATGAATAATGAGATCATGTGCGAATATGCCTTCTGCCGTATGGCACTGGAAGCCGATAAGTCTGAGATCGACGGTCTTTATAATAAGGACCTCAGAGCTTATGTGGATAAAACTCAGAAATTCTCTATAAACCGCAGAAAACTCCTGTATCTCTATAAGCTGAGATACGACAGCGACCCCGGCGGTGCAGAGAAAGAATATGAAAAACTCCTCGCTATGAAGGATACCTATCCGATCGAGGGAGAATTCAGGTCTGAACTCGGCATAGTTGAATACCTCAGAAGTAAATATGCATAAATCGGAGGGATACTTTGGTATCCCTCTTTTTTCAATTATTGCTATTGATAGCAGATGTATCAAAAATTGCGGTTATTTTACGCTTTGGAGAATTACTATTGACTCACTTTGTTGGAAATGTTATAATATGTCTAATATATATTGAATTGTTTAAAATAAATTGTTACTATTTATTACAAAGAGGGATCCTTATGATTTATAAAAAAAGATTCGTCACCCTTCTTCTGGTGACCGCTCTCATCGTATCCGGCACTGTAGGCTGCAAGGGCGAGGCCTTGGAAGGTAGTGTCGCTGAATCCGCTGCTCCGGCTGCTGAGTACTCCGCTGATATTGAAAGTCCGGCTTTCTCACAGAAAAGCGGTTTCTACTCCGATCCGTTCAAGCTGGAGATAACTGCGCCCGATGGTATGTCTGTGTACTATACCACCGACGGCTCTATGCCTGACCTCTCCTCTGAGAAGTA
Organism: Ruminococcus flavefaciens; assembly: GCA_902796065.1. GTDB lineage: Bacteria > Bacillota > Clostridia > Oscillospirales > Ruminococcaceae > Ruminococcus > Ruminococcus flavefaciens_X. Next base: position 4,511 of record CADBNS010000249.1, on the reverse strand, counting down.
TTCCGCTCCTATTGATATTGCTGACCGCTCCGGTGACGATAATGTGCTGGCTGAACACGATGAGGCCGCTTATCCCGAGACCGGTATGGCTTTTAAGCCTAAAAATAAAATTACCAAGTCCACCGTCATCAGAGCCGCTGCTGCCGATAAAAACGGAAAGCTCAGCAAGGTCACTACCGCTACCTATTTCGTTGGTATCGACCTCGATGATAAGTATAAGGGACTGCCTGTCATTTCTGTCTCCGTCGATCAGGACGACCTCTTCAATTACGATTCCGGTATCTATACAACCGGAAAGATCTGGGACGAGTTCTCCTCCGACCGCGCCAATAATCGCGTTATCCGTGAGAACCAGTACTGGCTATATGAGTCGAATTTCTCCCAGCATGGCAGAGAGTGGGAAAAGCCTGTCCATGTGGACTTCTTCGAGGGCGACGGCTCCCTCGGTTTCTCCGAGGATATGGGTATGCGTATCACCGGTAAGGCTTCGCGCGCTTCTTTGCAGAAATCCCTGAAATTCTATGCGCGCTCAGATTACGGCGTAAGTGTCCTTGAGTATCCCCTTATCCCAGATGCACTTACAAGCAGCGGTGAGGTAAACAGCAGATACGATACATTCATCATCAGAAACGGCGCTAACGATAACCAGAATACTAAGCTCCGTGACCCCGCTTTGCAGGATATGGTCAGCGACCGCGACTTTGAAACTCAGCAGGGCAGACCGTGCATCGCTTTCGTTGACGGCGAGTACTGGGGTGTTTACCATATCACTGAGGACTACAGCGCAAGCCATATCAAGGAACTCTACGGCTACCCCAAAAAGGAAGTCGTCATAATCAAAAACGGCGCCCTCGAGGACGGTGAAGATGCCGATCTGATGGACTATAAGGCTATGCTTGAGTTCGTCCGCAGTAGTGATATGTCCGATCCCGTGAACTATGAGCAGTTGTGCAAACTGGTCGATGTCCAGAGTATGGCGGATTACTTCGCTTCCCAGATGTATATCAATAATGAGGACCTGTTCAATGACGATGATGTCAATAACTACCGCCTCTGGAAAACCCGCAGCCGTATCGATGACGGTAAGGGCGATGGCCGCTGGCGCTGGATGATGTATGATGTGGACTTCTCCTCCAATGTCTATGGCGGTCCTAACGGCGGTTCGGATAAGGCTATAAAGGCTTCCGTCAACGATAAGATCGATACCGTCGTGTTCTCCAAAACTCTACGCGAAAACAGCGAGTTCAGAGAACTGTTCCTCAATTCTGCTATGGATATTGCTAATTCTGATTTCACACGCGATCACGTTAAGGCTACCATCGATAAGTTCGATAAGATGTACCGCAGCGTGCTGGAGGAACACTTCCAGCGCTTCGGCCCCGATTTCCGCTCCAACGGCTTCTCGTACTGGTACCCTCAGGCACTCACCGACCTGCGCAGCTTCTTCAATGCAAGACGTAAGGTGTTCATTTCTGCACTTCAGAAATACTTTGACGCCGGTGATACCGCCTCTTTCACCGTTTTTTCCAGCGATACTTCCAAGGGCTGCGTCAGGGTCAATACCATCGTGCCGGTGCTCACCGACGAGGGCTGGGAAGGGGAGTACTTCTCAGGCTGCCTTGTTACGCTGGAGGCTGTTCCCGCTGAGGGCTGCTCCTTTACAGGCTGGTCCGGCGACGTTTGGGACTCCTCCCCGATCATTACCGTAGAACCCGATCAGCTCTCTTCTGTTACGGCTGTTTTTGAGTGATACTGCATGATATTAATATATTTACGGGACAGGAGCCGGCGCTCTCTGTCCCGTTTTTGGTAAAAAAATGTCCCCGTGTATGCAAGTGCTGTGCGTACAGGGGGTAAGTATTAGGATAAATCTGTTTTGCCCGCCATAAGAAAATAGTATTATCAGTATAAAGAATACTAATAAGCTGGCGAAGTATATTATACTGTTATTTATACTATTTGTCAATAGCTTGTCGAAAATTATTTTTGTTTTTATATTTAAAAATGAGTACAGTAAGGTGAAAAACCTCACTGTACTCATTTTGTCTTTATGATAAGCTGAGCTTTATATATACTTCAAATGATTCTTTGTATCCTGTGGATATTTGTGAGTAGTACTGGAGTATCAGTGTTGCATCTGCTGCACTGATCGTGCCGTCCTTGTCTACGTCTGCTGCAAGGAAGGTCGCTGCGTCAAGTGTAGGTGCTCCGCCTGTGGACAGGTTGGTGTACTCTACAAGTACAAAGGTTGCATCTGATGCATCGATCGCTCCGTTATTTGTGGGGTCTCCGAACTGCGGCGGTGTTGTTGCAGGTATTGTCGTTACTATCGGCTGGGTTGTTGTAACCGGTGCCTTTGTCGTGGTCACGGGAGCCTTTGTAGTAGTCGGTGCAGGTGCCTTTGTTGTAGTTACCGGAGTCTTTGTAGTAGTTGGTGCAGGCGCCTTTGTTGTAGTTACCGGAGCCTTTGTGGTTGTGGGTGCAGGTGCCTTTGTTGTAGTTACCGGAGCCTTTGTGGTTGTAGGTGCTGGCGCCTTTGTCGTGGTTACTGCTGCCTTCGTTGTGGTAGCCGTTACAGGCTTTGCTGTTGTGGTCGTTGTTACAACAGGCTCGTCCTCCGATTCGGAATTTATGTAGATGATGCCTATCGGACTTGTCCAGTCCTGTTTGGTTTTACCGTTGAGTGTGGAGTGCGTAAGGTCAGCTGTTATTATCTTTTCGCCTGCCTGATTGATCTTTGCCTTGAATTTCAGGGTTCCGCTCTTGCCGGTTACCGGTATGCTTCCCTTTGCTGCGTTGGATAATGAGATCTCATTGCCCTCCATCTCAAATGAGTCGGATACAAGGGTCACACCTGTGGGGAATCCTATGGTTATATTTGATGCTTCGCTTGCTTCAAGATATTCCTCAGGAAATGCATAGGTGATGGTGAGGTCAATAGTATCTCCCGGCTCACACTTGGTCTTGTTTGCCTTTAAGTCTGATACGGAGCGGTCAAGGTGGCTGAAACGCTGGTCTTTCAGCGCATAGCACTTACCCATACTGCTGCTGTTGGAAAAACCTACTGACTCTGCTCCTGTGTTTATTTTGCTGAGACGGGTGCAGTTATAGAATGATGAATTGCTTACGCTCTCTAATGTGTCAGGAAGTGTAACTGTTCTGAGTGCGGTATCGTTTTCAAACATTCTTGAAGGGACCTTCTTGATAGGACTCTTGATCTCTGCTGTTTTAAGTGATTTGCAGTTGCTGAATACTTCATCTCCGAATTTCATTGCAGTTGAGGGGAGCGTAAGCTCAGTCAGTCCTGTGGACTGGAATGCATATGCTCCGATGTATTCAAGTCCCTCGCTGAAATTTACGGTTTTCAGATTCTTGCAATAACGGAATGCACTGCCTCCTATATTGGCTACTGTTTCAGGTATCGTGACTTCTGTAAGTCCCAGTACGTCCTGGAATGCCTCAGTTGGTATAGTTGATATGTTTTTGCCAAAGCTGATCTTGTTGATATTGCAGCCCGCAAATGGATGATTGCACGTCGTTACTGATGCAGGTAAATAGATCTCTGTCAGCGCTGTGCCTATAAATGTATCTGTTCCGATATACTCAAGGCCTTCCTGGAGTGTTACACTTTTCAGATTCTTACAGCTGCGGAATGCATAGCTGCCTATCGATGAGACTGTAGGAGGTATTGTGACCTCTGTGAGTCCAGGTATGTACTCGAATGCCTCCGCTGGTATAGCTGGGATGTTTTTACCAAAGTTTATCTTGCTGATATTGCAGCCATCAAATGGGTGGATGCACTCCTTTACTGATGCAGGGAAATCTATCTCTGTCAGTGCTGTGCCGACAAATGCATCTGTTTCGATAGTCTCAAGTCCTTCCTGTAACTTGACACTTTTCAGATTTTTGCAGCTGCGGAATGCATAGCTGTTTATACTTGAAACTGTTGCAGGTATCGTGATCTCTGTAAGTCCCGGTATATCCTGAAATGAATATCCGGGAATAGTGGTTATGTTCTTGCCAAAGTTTATCTTGCTGATGTTACAGCCCTCAAATGGATGATCACAAGACGTTATTGATGCAGGGAAATCTATCTCTGTCAGTGCTGTGCCGACAAATGCATCTGTTCCGATAGTCTCAAGTCCTTCCTGTAACTTGACACTTTTCAGATTTTTGCAGCTGCGGAATGCATAGCTTGCGATGCTTTTTACGCTTGCCGGTATAACTACTGATGTGAGCTTAGTATCGGAAAATGCACTGTTTCCTATGGCTTCTACTGCAAGTCCGTCTATCTCTGAGGGAATTGTAAGTTCTGTGGCTGTACCGGTGTATTTTGTGATGCACGCATTGCCGGTTTCAGTTGTTGTGTAAGAATAATCGCCGGAAACGACTTCCTCCGCTGCTGCTGCGGTAAATGCCGGTGCTTCACTCAGCATTGCAGGTGCAGACATCGGTGCGCAGATATATGACCCCATTGCTGCGGCTGCCGACATTGATGCGATTATCCTTTT
>CADBNS010000248.1 GCA_902796065.1 Ruminococcus flavefaciens | reverse complement strand
CTCCGGAAGGCGGCAGAGATATGATAATATATTCTACACGTCATGGTCAGACAGACTATAATAAAGACGAAATAATACTTGGAACGACGGATATACCTCTCAACGTGACAGGCACAGCCCAGGCAGCAGATCTTGCGGAGCGGATAGCAGGGATAGAAGGAATAGACCTGATAATCGCATCACCGATGAAGAGAGCGCAGGCGACAGCGAAAGCGGTAGCGGAGCGTTGCGGACTGAGCATAGTGACAGATGAGCGGCTGAGGGAGTGGGACTACGGGGCATATGAAGGCAAGTCGAGGTTCGCGGAAGGCTTTGCAGAGAACAAGGTGCAGTTCGGAGTCCGTATGGGGGGCAGCGGAGAATCACTGATGCAGCTGACCCACAGGGTATATGCCGTTCTTGATGAAATAAAAGAGAGATACAGAGGCAAAAACGTGCTGATAGTCAGTCATGGAGGGGTATGCCGCGTAATAGAGACATATTTCCACGATATGACGACGGAAGAATTCAGCAATTGGTTCATGGAAAACTGTGCTGTTATCAGGTACGATATACAGGAGGATAAGGGATGAGAGTAGGAGTTGATTACTACCCTGAGCAATGGGAAAGCTCCATGTGGCAGCAGGACGCAGTAAGGATGGCGCACACAGGCGTAAGGCTTGTAAGGATAGGAGAGTATGCGTGGTCGCGTCTTGAACCCAGCGAAGGGGAGTTCATGTTTGATTGGCTGGATCAAGTGATAAGCATATTTCACAGATGTGGGATAGAGGTAATACTGTCGGCGCCGACGAATTGTCCGCCGCAGTGGATGTATCACGATCACCCTGAGATAATACAGGTTGGACCGGACGGAGAGCCGGTGCAGACCGGAATACGCGGACACCGCTGTATTAATTCGCCGGTATTCCAGAGTTATGCCAAGCGAATAACGAAGGAGCTTGCGCGGAGGTATTCCAACACGCGGTCGGTAGTAGGCTGGCAGGTAGACAACGAGCTTGAGGCGTACCAGTGTACCTGTGAGGTATGCAGGGAGAAGTTCCGCGAGTGGCTGATGGATCGGTTTGACAATTTAGCGAACATAAACGTAGCCTTTGGCACAAGTGTATGGAGCAACGAATACAGTGATCCGTCGCAGATAGAACCGCCGGGAGCATATCCGAAGGAGTGGCAGAATCCGGCATTATGCCTTGAGTGGTATCGTTTCCAGTCGGAGAGTGCAGCGGAATTTGCGAAGGATCTGATGATAACGATACGCCGTGAGAATCCGAATGCGCTGGTGACGACGAACACGGATATAGGCAGGAATTCGCCGGATCTGTACAGGCTATACCGTGATCTGGACATAGTGGGATACGACAATTATCCGCCCATAGAGCTTCCGGAGAACAAGGAGGAGCACTATTCTCATGCATTTTATCTGGACCTGATGCGTGGAGTAAAGGAGCGCAATTTCTGGGTAATGGAGCAGCTCAGCGGACCAACGGGAACATGGGCACCAATATCGCCGTCACCGAAGCCGGGACAGATAATGGGATATTCTCTGCAGGCGTTTGCCCACGGAGCAGATGTGGTGCTGCACTTCCGCTGGAGGACAGCGACGAAGGGAGCAGAGATGTACTGGCACGGACTGCTTGACCACAGCGGAGCGCCGAACCGGAGATTAGCAGAATTTTCGGAGTTGTGCAAGACAGCTGCGAAGCTGGACGGACTGGAGAACACGTATCTCATATCGGATATAGCGATAATCTACTCCAGCGAGAATGATTATGCATTCCGGACGCAGCCGCAGTCGCCGGGATTCAGTTATACAGATCAGCTGAGGTCATTCCACGAGGCATTCAGCCGATACGGTGCGAATGTAGATGTAATAAGCGGAATGAATGATATAACGCGCTACAAGCTGGTAATAGCGCCGGCGATGTATATATACAACAAGCGTGTGAGCGAGAATCTGTACAGGTATGTTATCAACGGCGGAACACTGGTACTCACCTGCCGCAGCGGAGTGAAGGACCAGAACAACAACTGTGTGATGGAGGTACTTCCGGCGGTATTCAAGGAGCTTGTGGGAGCGGAGGTAACGGAATACGATCCCATAGGAGAAAAAGAGCAGAAGATAAGGGATTTTGCAGGCAATGAGTTTGGCTGCAAGGTCTGGTGTGATATAATACAGACGACGACAGCGCGTGTGTACGCAGAGTACAACGACAGCTGGTACAGGTGTATGCCGGCGGTAACGATGAACAGGTACTGCAACGGAGTGTCGTACTATGTCGGAACGGTATGTGACCGTGATTTTTACGAGAGCTTTGCAGCGAATCTGATGATGCAGACGGGAATACCGCGGCTGAAGGGACTTCCGCGCGGCATAGAGGTAACTACGCGGACGAACGGAAATGATGAGTATATATTCTTCTTCAACAATTCCGGTTCACACGTAACGATACCGCTGCCGAAGCCGATGTACAGCATGGTAGACTCCATTGGAAAGGCGCAGCTTGAGCTGAAGCCGTTTGAGATGGACATAGTAAGGAAGTAGGTGTAGAATGAAGATCGTACTTCAGAGGGTCAACTCAGCGAGTGTAAAGGTAGACGGAGAGATATGCGGAAGCATAGGCAAGGGCTATCTGGTACTTCTGGGAGTAGGCCATGAAGACACGGAAGAGGACTGTCGGAGGCTGGCGGACAAGATAATAAATCTGCGGATATTCTCAGATGAGAACGACAAGATAAACCTGTCGCTGACCGATGTAGGCGGAGACCTGCTGGTGGTATCGCAGTTCACCTTGTATGCGGACTGCCGGAAGGGAAACCGTCCGAACTTCATACAGGCAGGGAAGCCGGACAAAGCGGAGGAGCTGTACGATTATTTTGTAGAGTACTGCCGCAGCAAGGGCAAGCGTGTAGAGACCGGCATATTCGGAGCCGACATGAAGGTCAGCCTTGAAAACGACGGACCCTTCACAGTGATACTGGAATAAAAAGACATGGATAAAGAACACCTCCCGTAGGAAACTAAACGGGAGGTGATTTTTATGAGGCGGGCAGGAGAACGTGGAATACTGATACTTGTCACGGGATTTTTCCTGATGTTTCTGGCGATAGTTTGCAACTATTACGTAATAGCGGAGAACAGGCGGTACACAGATGCGGCAGTAGAGGACACATTCATCACGATAAAAGCGGGAAATAGCAGGGGGACGATATATGACCGCAACATGGAGCCGCTGGTAAACAGTGCATGGGAGACCAGAGCGGCAGTAGTGCCGGAGGGAGCCAAAGCGTCGGAGCTGTCATCAATAGCGGCAGACGAGGAGGAATTCCGCAGGGAGTACAGTGCCGGCAAGCCGTTTGTATTTGTCAGCCGGGGAGAGACAGCGGAGTCAGCGGGAGTGACATTTTTCCGCATACCCGTGAGGTACAGCACACCGCAGCCGGCGCAGCACATAATCGGCTATCTATCGGAGGGGAAAGGAGCAGCAGGGATAGAGTGTGCCTATGACCGGATACTGCGGAGTGTACAGGGAGAGAGCAGCGTGACGTATTCCACGGACGGATTCGGCAACGTGCTGATAGGCGGAGGAAAGAGCGTAGTCCGCGGAGGAGCGGCATCCGGAGTAGTACTGACCATTGACAAGGAGATACAGGAGATATGCGAGGAGAGCAGCCGGAGGATAAAGAAGGGAGCGGTAGTGGTATCTGATGTCAGGACGGGAGACATACTTGCATCGGTAAGTCTGCCGGCGTACTCATGGGACAGCATAGGGAGAGCAGTAGAAGATGAAGAAAGTCCGCTTATAGACCGGACGCTGTACGCCTACAGTGTAGGTTCGATATTCAAGCTGGTGATTGCGTGTGAGGGCATAGAGGAGGGACTTGACTGGTACACATACACCTGCACAGGCACAGCAGACATATCGGGGCAGACCTTCAACTGTCACAAGAAAGACGGACACGGAAAGCAGGACATGGGGGAGGCGATGAAGAATTCCTGCAACACGTATTTTATCAGTCTCAGCCGGAGCCTGAACACAGTGAAGCTGAGGGAGCTTGCATCGGAGTTAGGCTTCGGGAAGGTGATACACCTGTGTGAGGGTATAGCGGCATCATCGGGTTATCTGCCGGAAACGGAGGAGCTGCTGATACCGGCGGAGCTTGCGAATTTCTCATTTGGACAGGGAAAGCTGACCGCAACGCCGCTGCACATCAACCAGCTGACAGCAGCGATAGCCAATGGAGGAGAGATGAGCATACCGCGGCTGATAAAGGGTCTGACGATAGACGGAGAGGAGGTATTGAACGGGAAATATCCGCAGAGCCGTCGGGTGATACCGGAGGAGACAGCAGAGAAGCTGCGGAAGATGATGGAAGCGGCGGTCAGCGGGAACAGAGCATCGAAGGCAGCGCCGGGGAATGTGAAGGTAGGGGCAAAGACGTCCACAGCGCAGACCGGGCGGTATGATGAAGAGGGAGAGGAGTACTGTCACGGCTGGATAACGGGATTTTTTCCGGCGGAGTCTCCGGAGTATGCAGTCACGGTACTGGCGGAGGACGGAGGCTACGGAAACGAAGCAGCCGCACCGGTATTCCGTGAGATAGCGCGCCGGATCACAGAAAAAGGCACCCGCTAAGGGCAGTATCCCTATGGCAGTTTTATATGTGACCATCGGGGTACTACTCTGAGCAGGAGCCTATGAATTATTCCAGACGGACTCATTGATGAAGCGGATCTCATCGTCGGAGAGGTGATATTTTTTGAACAGCATATCGTCGGTCCACTTCACGGAGAAGTCCTGGACCGGAACGAAGCCGTAGACCTTAGCGGTAGTATGCTGAGTTATTTTGCGGATACCGAGGAGGAAGTGGAAGAAGCGTGTACCGATATAAGCGCAGACATTTTCAGCTTCCTGTTTATTTTTCCACGGACCGTTCATGATATAAGTTTCGGTATTAACGGAACCTGGCTCACTGATGATAGGTTTAAGGACATCAGTAGCGGTATTTCCGGAGCCGACAGCTTCGGGAACGATGACCTTCCACTGGTCGATGAATTCGGAGCCGCGGCGGACGGAATCGCGGCGGATATAGCCGGTTGAGTGGTTAGCGTACAGTTTAACGAGGTCGGGACCGGGACTATCACTGACGAAAGAACGGAAATAAGTGCGCATACCGAAGGTCATAGCCGGCATAGCGAAATGAGAGAAGGGGATTTCGCCGAAGGAGCGGACCTTATTGAGTATAGCGACAGCCTCATTCTGGCGAATGAAGATATTGCAGTCCGGCTCGAGGAGAGGGCGTTTCATGACGGAGGTATGTTTATCGCCGACGCAGGAAGTCACGGTGCAGTCTCCGTGGTAGTTTTTATCCCATAGGAAGTAGCAGACGCCGCCTTTAATATCGACACCGGGGAAGCAGTCGGAGGCGTTACAGAAATCGAACAGCATAGAGATCCTGTCATCGGAGAGCATATTTTTCCGGAACTTGTCGAGACCCTTACCGGCAGCATACCATCTTGCGGGAACGATCATAGTGATAAGGTCGGGGGAGAGTGATTTAGCCTGATCAATGAAGAGGTTATAGAGAGGCAGAGCGCTTGCCTGAGCGCCGCCGTCGCTGATCTGGTATGGGGGGTTAGAGATAATGACATTGAAGCGGAACTGAGCATTATCTCCCTGAGCGATGAGGTCGCTGAGGAGGAAGGAGCCTGTTACAGCAGGCGGACAGGCTGAAGTATCCCACTGGCAGAAGGTGATAGGCAGGGGAGTATCATTTCCGGAGCTGTCAGCAGTATGGAGGCTGAGGGTATTGCCGCAGATGATATTTCTGCTGAAAATATCGCGAACGTAGCTGACGGAGCGATCATCGCAGAAGCCGGTGAGATCGGACCAGAGTCGGACCAGTCTGTTTCGGCAGTCCTCAGCGTTATCGGAGAGCAGCTCGATACCGTAGAGGCTTGCGGCAGCAGATAGGGCATCGCAGAGCAAGGTGGAGCCATCAGGCTGAGTGGGGAGGTTATTGAGTTTACGTGAGAGTATCTCCTCGAGAAAGTTGCCGGTACCGCAGGCAGGTTCGAGGAATGTGCTGTCAGAGCGGACAGCATAGTCATTGACGAGATCGCACATAGCTCTGACCTCACGGATAGCGGTGAACACTTCACCGTGGTCAGCGATACGCTGTTTAGAGCGGAATTGTTTCTGCATCATATCACCTTAGGGAAAGAATTATTTTACCCCGAAAGAAGTTCGGGGGAATAACTGCCAGACGCAGTTATTGAGAACATATTCATTATACCATATCTGTAGAGATGAATCAAGAGCATAGAAAAGCCGGAGGCTGAAACTCCGGCGTGAAGGGTTATTTTCTGCAATTGCGGCAGTCCTCGCAGCAGCCGCAGCACTTATTATGTTTTTTGTTCCTGACGCACACGCAGACAGCGCGGACGACAGCAGCAGCGATTATCAGCAGGATAAGAATATCGAACCTGTTCATCAGTTGACACCACACAAAATGAGGACAGCTCTTGCGATGAGGGTGACGATCCACGCAGCGGCGAACTGCCACACAGCCAGAGCAGCAGCCCATTTAGTACCGAGCTCACGTTTAACAGAAGCGATAGCAGCAACGCAGGGGGTATAGAGGAGAGAGAAAACGAGGAGACAGGCAGCAGTCAGGGAAGACATAACAGAAGCGACGCCGCCGGAGTAGAGAATTTTCAGAGTAGAGACCACGCTTTCCTTTGCCATGAAACCGCTGACGAGAGCAGTAAGGATACGCCAGTCGCCGAAACCGATGGGTTTCATTACAGGAGCGATGATACCAACGGCAGAAGCGAGGATACTTGTTTCCGCATCGGAGACGCGGTTAAGTTTAAGGTCGAAGCTTTGCAGGAACCAAACGACGATGGTAGCGATAAGGATAACAGAGAAAGCGCGCTGCAGGAAGTCCTTAGCTTTTTCGAGGAGGAGCTGAGCGACATTTCTTGCAGCCGGGAATCTGTAATTAGGCAGCTCCATAACGAATGGGACAGCCTCGCCGTGGAAGAGTGTGCCTTTGAAGAGGAAAGCGGCGAGGATGCCGATGATAATACCGAGAATGTAGAGGCCCACCATAATAAGACCGCCGTATTTTGGGAAGAAAGCGTTGACGAAGAAGGCATAGATAGGGAGCTTAGCGGTGCAGCTCATAAACGGAGTAAGGAGAATGGTCATTTTCCTGTCTCGTTCGCTGGGGAGGGTACGGGTAGCCATAACAGCGGGGACCGAGCAGCCGAAGCCGATAAGCAGAGGGACGATACTTCTTCCTGAGAGGCCGATTTTACGCAGGAGGCTGTCCATAAAGAAAGCGACGCGGGCGATATAGCCGCTGTCCTCGAGGAGGGACAGGAAGAAGAATAGGGTAACGATAATGGGGAGGAAGCTAAGAACGCTGCCCACGCCGGAGAAGATACCATTAATAACGAGGTCATGAATGACGGGATTGACATTTTTAGCGGCAAGCAGGTCATCAACAATGACAGTGAGACTGTCAATGCCGGATTCGAGTATACCCTGAAGCCACGCACCGATGACATTGAAAGTGAGGAAGAAGACGAGACCCATAATGCAGATGAAAGCGGGGATAGCGGTATACTTACCTGTGAGAATGCGGTCGATGCGTCTGCTGCGGAGGTGTTCGCGGCTTTCGGTTGGTTTAGTGACAGCCTGAGAGACGACATTATGGATAAAGGAGAAGCGCATATCAGCGATAGCGGCGCTGCGGTCGAGACCGCGTTCTTTTTCGAGCTGAGTGACGATATGCTCCATAGTTTCGATCTCATTCTGGTCGAGGGAAAGTTGTTCGATGACGAGCATATCGTCCTCAATGACCTTACTTGCGGCGAATCTCAGGGGAATACCGGCATTTTCGGCATGGTCCTCAATGAGGTGTTCGATACCGTGGATACATCTGTGGACAGCGCCGCCGTAAGCGGATTTTCCGCAGAAGTCGTGGATAAGGGGTTTTTCCTGATAATGAGCGATATGGACAGCGTGTTCAAGGAGCTCATCGACGCCTTCATTTTTAGCAGCGGAGATAGGGACGACCGGAACGCCGAGGAGGTGTTCGAGGGTATTAACATCGATACCGCCGCCATTGGAGGTAAGCTCGTCCATCATATTGAGTGCGATTACCATAGGAATATCCATTTCGAGGAGCTGCATGGTGAGGTAGAGGTTACGTTCGATATTGGTAACATCGACGATATTGATGATAGCGTGAGGTTTTTCGTTCAGGACGAAATTTCGAGCGACGATCTCCTCGCTGGTATAAGGGGACATGGAGTAGATACCCGGCAGGTCAGTGATGAGGGTATCGGGGTGACCCTTGATAGCGCCGTCCTTGCGGTCAACAGTAACGCCGGGGAAGTTGCCAACGTGCTGTTTAGAGCCGGTAAGACGGTTAAAGAGGGTAGTTTTACCGCTGTTCTGGTTACCCACGAGGGCGAAGCGCATGGTAGTACCCTCAGGGAGGGGAGAGCCGTCGTCCTTGGAGTGGAATCTGCCGCCCTCACCGAGGCCGGGGTGTTCAGTTTTTTTATTTTTCTTAGCAGCAGAGAGTATTTTTTCGGACTTACTCACAGGAGAAACGTCGATATTTTCTGCATCGGCGAGACGCAGGGTG
>CADBNS010000247.1 GCA_902796065.1 Ruminococcus flavefaciens | reverse complement strand
TGCCTATTCAAGATTTTGGGTATTCTCCGACTGCACATTTCTTGACAATTCCAGAGAAATAAAAAGTAGGTGAACATTGATGAATATTTACGTTATTATAGGCGTGATCGGCGTTATCAGCGGAATACTTTGTGCTCAGGCAGATGTACCGCTTGCATGGTCAGGCAGGAAAGAGGACGCGCTCGACTCAAAGGAAGTGGGACGCATCTCACCCTGGTGGGATCAGGCAAGCCTGCGGCATTTTGACAAGGCATTCTGGCTTTCCTGCATAGGACAGCCGGGAACATACCTGACCACATGGTCTCTTGCGGAGCTTATCTCAGACAAGAATGGGACTCTTGGAATGCTGCTGAAAATATGCACATTTATCGGTGCATATACGGGACTTCTGTTCCATGCATCAGCCTGCATAAAGCCGGTAGTTTACCGCACCATAGCAAAAGAGGTTTCAGCAGAGACCGCTCAGAAAGCAATGGATCAAGTTGACAGATACCCGAAGGTACCGTCTGCGGTCAGCGGGATAGTACTGTTTCTTATGGAAACGATCATTATGATAATTGCGATACTTACCAATGCACTCAAAGTGCCGAAATGGTTTGTATTGCTGAATCCTGTTGGAGCTCTGCCGATACTGCTCATAGCAAGGAAGCTGAATATTAAAGTTGGCGGAGCAATGGGCATAGGTTTTGCATTTTATGGAATAGTGCTGATCGTTGCGGGAGTTTAATGTGTTTAACGGAAAGAAAAAAGCATGAAAAAGATATTGAGGTGCACAGAGAATTGTGCACCTCTTTTTTACTCATCGTCAGAGGAACAAGGGTTATGAATAATGTATCTGACATCAGGAATTGGCGGAGGGGATCAAAAGAAGAAGGGCGGACAATGTAACGCAACTTACCATAAATAATCTACATCTTACTCTCATTTTTGCGCAACTTACCAATAATTTATTGACTTGAGATGAAGAGTAATATATAATTAGCCTATACTTCCGGACAACCGGTCGGCGATAAAAGTGATCTCTCTCATCGCATTCAGAACGTCCGTCAGGCATGCACACTGCCGGACAGCACAGGTATAACAATAATCACAACAAGGAGAAAAATACCATGAACAAAAAGCTCAGACTCACCGTCGCAGCTGTCTGTGCGGCAGCAGTAATAACGGCTCCACTCAGCACAGCACCGGTATCAACAACTTTCAGCGCAGTATCCATGACCGCATCAGCAGCAGCATCTGTACTGTCAGGATCGAGGAATTTCGAGTTCTTCTGCGAGAACGCAGAACAGTCCTATACCCTGTATTTCGACATCATAGACAGTAATGCAAAGACAGCAGCTGTCATAGGCTGTCTGACAAACAATGCGAACACGAATGTCACCGTACCCGAAACCGCTACCTTCAGAGGAGTGGAATACAGGATAACAGAAGTTGGCTCCTTGGCATTCAAAAACCAGAGCAACATGACACAGATAAATCTTCCGAAGTATGTTACTGCGATCAGGAACGGCGGTTTCGGCAACTGCAGCAGTCTGACCACTGTTTACTGCAGTCCCATTACACCGGGATACTGTGATTATGCTCTTGAAGAGATAGGAAGCACAGCTTTCATGAATTGTGAAAACCTGGACGGCACCTCCTTCGCGTCAAACGTCAAAAGGATAGGAGCCCGTGCATTTGCAGGCTGCACAAACATGAACTATATTTATCTGCCTTTACTTGAAACCATGGGACAGAGGGCGTTTGCCGAATGCTCATCACTGATCCTGGCAGATCTTTCGGAGGCAACGATAACAGCCATACCTGACAGAGCATTCGAGTACAGCAGTTCAGACCGCAATACCGTATGCGAGATAAAGCTTCCACCGACGGTACAGACCATCGGATACAGGTCATTCTATAACGTAAACGGAATCAGGAAGATCAATCTTTCGCACGTTATAAGCATCGCTGAATCTGCATTTGAGGACTGTCATTCGCTGAAGACCGTATTTACCGGTGATAATCTCTATTCGATCGGTAACCGTGCATTCTTCGGCTGTGATCCCATGACATACTTTGTCTGCAAGAACGATAATGTATGGATCGGCACAGAGGCACTCGGCTACGATGACATCCGCAACTATCAGGGCAAGAAGCAGAACTTCACATTATGGGGCAGCTCTGACAGCAGCAGCGTGAACAGATACGCATCAAACCACGGCTTCACATACAAGAAGACCAGCGAAGCCGCTGCTCAGGCATCTGCACGCTATGCCGACTACGAATGGCATCTTCCCAACATTGGTACACACTGGGGAAACAACTATAAATATTACTTCAACAGCGACCATATCCCCTATGCTAATCAGACAAAAATAGGCAGGGATTTTGAGGGGGTATGTTCGGGCATGGCAACTGTCAGCGCACTGACATCGACAGGCTACCTTTCAGTATCCGATTATGCACCGGGCTACAACAATATAAAAGACATCTATTTTGGCAGCGCACCCTACTACATTCCATCAAAGGTAAAGTCCTATGTAACGACGGTATGGTCAAACTCAGTACAGAGCTACAGCTATGACTACACCACAGCAGGAACTATCGGTGAAGAAATGATGCTCTATGCAGAGTATATCACCTACGGAGCAGACACAGCCATACTGACGACGCCCAAACACGGAATGGTATGCTTCGGCATGGAGTACCGTAATGATGCAACCGACAAGAACGCATCGTACTGGGACGGCTGGGACGCAAGGATCATGGTCTATGATGTGAACAGATCGTTCTCAAACGGCAAGGCACACAATGTAAATGACTACATATACGTAAATCATTCCGACGGAACATGGACAACAGCTCTTGATCCCATCTACTGTGACGGACAGAGCTTCAACAGATTCAGTCTGGTCCATGATCCCAATAAGATGATCTGCACCACCTACAGCTGCAATCTCGGTGCTGCTGATTTCTTTAACGCTATCAGGGCACAGCAGTAACAGCGGCTCTGACACATGATCATTCATAACCAACTATAACGGAGGTATCATATGAAACAGTTTTTCCGCAGATTCACAGCAACAGCAGCGGCAGCTGTCACTCTGCTGTCCGCATCAGGCATAACGGCATCAGCCTATGACATTACCGGTTCAAACTATCAGAAGCTGACCTACAACTATCACGGTGCCGGTCCCGGTTACTGCTGGGGCACACCCGAACAGCAGAATGCGCTTCCGAAGCTCACAACGCAGTTTCTCTCTCCCCGCGTGTATACTACACTGCAGTTTGAACGTGGTCAGTTCAGCTGCACATGGATGCTCTGTACTCTTGATGAGAGGATAATATCCAGAGACAGACTGAAGGATCCGACACTGGCTAGGATCGCGCGCCAGCAGCTGGACAAGATATACCTCCAGAGGCGCGACGGAACGCCCCTCGGGCTCAAGTTAGAATATGAAGGACATGGCAAGAACAATGGTCTGAGCAGTTTCGGTCTCAGAGTCATGGACGACTATAACCTCGATTTCTACTTAT
>CADBNS010000246.1 GCA_902796065.1 Ruminococcus flavefaciens | reverse complement strand
TAAAGGTGCAATGATGACTCGTAAGAGAAGAAATAAGACTTTAAAGCTTGCTAAGGGCTACTGGGGCGCTAAGAGCAAACACTTCAAGATGGCTAAGCAGGCCGTTATGAAGTCCGGTAACTACGCTTACATCGGCAGAAAGCAGAAGAAGAGAGAGTTCAGACAGCTCTGGATCGCAAGAATCTCCGCTGCTTGCAAGCTCAACGGCATGAATTACTCAACTTTCATGAACGGCTGCAAGAAGGCTGGTATCACTCTCAACAGAAAGATGCTCTCTGAGATCGCTATCACTGATGCTGCCGGTTTCACTGCTATCGTTGAGAAGGCTAAGGCTGCTCTTTAATCATGACATCAACACGCTTCTTAATTCCTTTAAGAGCGTGTTTTGTTGTAGTTGGCAAGGTCTGCGGATATTCATCCGCAGTGCCTTCCTCAGCCCTCATGTAAGGAGGCTTTGAAGTTATTGGATAATATCATCACATCAAAAGATAACCCCGTTATAAAGCTGTATCAGAAGCTCTCTTCTTCAAAAAAAGAAAGGCTCCAGTACGGTTTATTCGTGTTGGAGGGGCTGCGTATCGTCGAGGACGCTATCCGCGAGGACAGCGGCATTTCCCATATCCTTATCACTCAGCAGGCCCTCGCTAAATGCTCCGACTCCGTTTTACAGGCCGATTTGAGAGATGCAAAAACCTTTGTTATTTCAAATGAGCTTGGAAAACGCATCGCTTCTACTGATAACACTCAGGGCGTTTTCGCTGTTTGCCGTATCCCCGTCAACAGGACCCTCTCCTTCCGCTCCGGCGGCAGATATGTGGTTCTGTTCGGCCTCCAGGACCCCGGCAACGTCGGTATGATAATCCGTACTGCCGATGCTCTCGGTATCGACGGCGTTATCCTCTCCGGCTCCTGCGACCTCTACAGCCCTAAGGTCATACGCTCTACTATGGGCTCTGTGTTCCGTATGGATATTATGACCGAAAATGACCCCGATGCTCTGTTCGATCTGCTGAACTATAATAATATTACCTCTTCTGCTGCCGTTATCGATCCCGATGCCGAGGATATTAATTCCTGCGGCTTCTCCGGCTCTCAGGCTGTGTTCATCGGCAATGAGGGTAATGGCCTCCCTGACGATGTCGCTGTAAGATGCTCCAGAAGAGTTACTATCCCTATGCACGGTAATATCAATTCACTGAATGCCGCTATGGCTGCCGGCATTCTTATGTGGGAACTGAAAAAATAATCCCTTTCTGATACCACGTTTGCGGAGGTGGAATATGGACGATACCAGATACTGGCTTTGGGCAACTATGATTTTCGGCGTGGCTAACCGCCGCCTTTGGGAGGCTCTTTGCCTCTACGAAAAACCTTCCGATATTGAATACGCCTATCAGAGCGGTAAGCTCGCTCTTCGGCTGTCTCCCACCGAAGAGGAGAACCTGAAAAGGTTTTCCTCCGATGACGCTCAGAAGCTCCTCGACCGCTATGCTCAGCAGGGTATATCCGCTGTCGGTTACGATTCTCCGGAATATCCGGCGCAGC
This sequence comes from Ruminococcus flavefaciens, assembly GCA_902796065.1. Lineage (GTDB taxonomy): Bacteria > Bacillota > Clostridia > Oscillospirales > Ruminococcaceae > Ruminococcus > Ruminococcus flavefaciens_X. The sequence goes on along the minus strand of CADBNS010000246.1, from coordinate 10,849 downwards.
TCCGCAATATAATGATTCCGCCCGCTGTACTCTATTATAAGGGCAATATCCGTTGTCTGCTCCATACCCGCACTATTACCTGTGTGGGCGCACGCCATGCTCTCGATTACAGCATTACTGCCGCTAACCGGATTTGCCGCATACTTGCTGAAAAAGGCTTCATTATCCTCAGCGGCTTCGCTGTGGGTATCGATATTGCTTCTCAGCTCGGTGCCGCTTCCGGCGGCTTCCCCTCTGCTGCTGTTATGGGCTGCGGCGTCGATGTGGACTATCCACGGGATAACTTCCGTTACCGCGACAGTGTCCTGTCCGCCGGCGGTGTGTTCGTGTCAGAGTTCCCGCCAGGTACTCCGCCGCATTCCGCTAACTTCTCTAAACGTAACCGCATTCTCGCCGGTCTCGGCAGGGCTGCTGTTGTATTTGAAGCTACCGATCACAGCGGTTCCCTCATTACGGCTAACTTCGCTCTCGAACAAGGCCGCGATGTCTACTGCCTCCCGCCCGGAAATGTGTTCAGCAGCAACTACTCCGGCAATATCATGCTGCTCCGTGAGGGCGCTCTGCCTCTTTACGGCGCTGAGGATATTCTCGATAACTTCTCCGACGGTTCGCCTAATGACCTGGAGATACGCGGTGAGGGCGGCTATTCCGGTATCAATTCTTTCGGTATCGATGTTTTTGAAAACGCTTTGAGCTCCTCTGAGCCGCCTAAGCGCAAAAACCGGTCCCATAAGCCTAAAAAAATTACTGCGGCAGCTGCGGCTGCTGCTGACCATAATTATAAGGATGAAAATTCTTCCTCCGGCTTCGATGCGGAGGGCCTTTCTGATGTGCAGAAAGTGATCACTGATTTGCTGTCACACGGCGCTCTTCACGCTGATGTGCTGGCTGATAAGCTCAATATGGATCCCGCTATGCTCATGACTGAGCTGACCGAGCTTGAACTGCTTGGCGCTGCAAGGGCTCTTCCGGGTAATATGTTTGAGCTGTTGTGAGTGTACAATGTATGAAGGAGAATTTGGTAAATGTCAGATTTAGTTATAGTTGAGTCGCCTGCAAAGGCTAAAACAATACAGAAATACCTCGGCGCCGGCTACGAAGTCATCGCTTCGATGGGTCATGTTCGCGACCTCCCTAAGTCTAAGCTGGGTGTTGATACGGATAACGATTTTGCTCCGCAGTATACCGATATGAAGGGCAAGGAGGACGTTATCAAGGAACTTAAAAAACACGCTAAAAAATGCGGTAAAGTCTACCTCGCTACCGACCCCGACCGCGAAGGTGAAGCCATTTCATGGCATATCGCTCAGATGCTCAAGCTCGATATGAACGACAATAACCGCGTCGCTTTCAATGAGATCACTAAGTCCGGCGTTCAGAGCGGTATGAGCAATCCACATAAGATCGATGTCGACCTCGTTAACGCTCAGCAGGCAAGACGTATCCTCGACCGATTGGTCGGTTATAAGCTCAGCCCTTTCCTCTGGAAAAAGGTGAAGCGCGGTCTCTCCGCAGGCCGTGTCCAGTCCGTTGCTGTCAGACTGGTGGTGGACAGGGAAAATGAGATACGTAAATTCGTCCCCAAGGAGTACTGGTCCATTGACGCTAAGTTTACTGCTCCCGGCTCACGTAAGGTATTCGATGCTGCTCTTATCTCCGTTGACGGCAAAAAGCTGGAGATCCCCGGTCAGGCTGAGGCTGACGGACTCCTCGCACGCCTTGAGGGTGCAGAGTATATCGTCAAGTCCGTGAAAAAGCGCGTGACCAAAAAACAGCCTTCCCCTCCGTTTATTACTTCTACCCTCCAGCAGGAGGCTTCCCGTAAGCTCAGCTTCAGTGCTAAACGTACCATGAAGGCCGCTCAGGAACTCTATGAAGGTATCGATGTCGAGGGCGTCGGTGCTGTGGGTCTTATCACTTACATGAGAACCGACAGCCTCCGTATCTCCGATGAGGCTAAGGCTGCGGCTGCTCAGTATATCGAGACCGTTTACGGTAAGGATTACCTCCCCGATAAGCCAAGAGTATTCAAGACCAAAAGCAACGCTCAGGACGCTCATGAGGCTATCCGCCCTTCTATTACCGAGCTTACTCCTGCCCGCGTCAAGAACAGCCTCAGCTCCGATCAGTATAAGCTCTATAAGCTCATTTGGGAACGCTTCATCGCAAGCCAGATGGCTAACGCTCAGCTGGATACCGTTTCTGCTGACATCGAAGCCAATAACTGCGTGTTCCGCGCTACCGGCTACTCCGTTAAGTTCGACGGCTTCATGACACTCTATGTGGAGTCCAGCGACAGCGAGGAGAGCAGCAAGAAAATGCTGCCGGAACTTAAAGCTGAGGATAAACTGAAACTTAAATCTATCTCAGGTAATCAGCACTTCACTCAGCCTCCTCCGCGCTTTACTGAGGCTTCACTCATCAAGGCTCTGGAAGAAAACGGCATCGGCAGACCAAGTACCTACGCTCCCACTATTACCACTATCACCTCAAGACAGTACGTGGAGCATGAGGGTAAACAGCTAAAGCCCACTAATCTCGGCGAGGTCATTACCGAACTTATGAAGGACCACTTCGAGAAGATCGTCGATGCTAAGTTTACCGCGGATATGGAAAATGAACTGGATGAGGTCGAGCACGGTCAGAAGGACTGGGTAAGCACCCTCCATGAATTCTATGACGACTTCGCTGCTACCCTCGCTAAGGCTGAAGAGGCTATGGAGGGTAAGCGCGTTAAGGTCCCCGATGAGGAGACTGATGTGGTCTGTGAGCTGTGCGGTAAGAAAATGGTCATCAAGTACGGCAGATACGGTAAATTCCTGGCGTGCCCAGGTTTCCCGGAATGCTCGAATACCAAGAAGATAGTTACCGAAACTGAGGGCAGCTGCCCAAGATGCGGCAGGAAAATGCTGCTGAAAAAATCCAAGAAGGGCAGAAGCTTCTACGGCTGCGAGGGTTTCCCGGATTGTAATTTCATGACCTGGAATGTCCCTACTGCGGAGGTTTGTCCCGAATGCGGAAAACTGCTGTTCATGAAGGGCGGCAAGTCCGGCAAGCTCGTCTGTGAGAACGAGGGTTGCAGTTACGAAAGAGAGCTGAAAAAATGACGGAGACCGTTAATGTTATCGGTGCTGGTCTCGCCGGCTGCGAAGCCGCGTGGAGCCTTGCACAGTATGGCTTGAATGTCAGGCTTTTTGAAATGAAGCCGGAAAAATATTCCCCCGCCCATAAATACCACGGATTCGCTGAGCTGGTATGCTCTAATTCCCTGAAGGCTGCTCGTCTGGAATCTGCGGCCGGTCTGCTTAAAGCGGAAATGGAATTGCTGGGATCTCTTACCGTTCCATGCGCTAAGGCTAATGCCGTCGAGGCTGGCGGCGCTCTCGCTGTGGACCGCGAAAAATTCTCGGACAGCGTTACTGAGGCTATTAATTCCAACGATAAGATCCAGGTCATCGGCGGTGAGGTCACTTCTCTCCCTGAGGGTACCACTATCATCGCTACCGGTCCGCTGACCTCCGGCCCTATGGCTGAGGTTATTCGATCCCTGTGCGGTGAGGGCCTCAGTTTCTACGACGCCGCGGCTCCTATCGTTACCTACGAAAGCCTCGATAAGGATAAGGTCTTCTTCGCTTCACGCTATGACCGCGGCGATGCCGACTATATCAATTGTCCCATGGATAAGGACGAATATACCGCCTTCTATAAGGCTCTTATCTCCGCCGAGCGCGTCGAACTCAAGGACTTCGAGACTCACCCGTTCAGCGTCTATGAGGGCTGTATGCCCATTGAGGTACTGGCTTCACGGGGTGAGGATACCATGCGTTTCGGTCCGCTGAAACCTGTGGGTATCACCGATCAGCGCACCGGCAGACGTCCCTACGCTGTGGTGCAGCTGCGACGCGAAAACCGCGAGGCTACTATGTTTAACCTCGTCGGCTTCCAGACTAACCTCAAATTCGGCGAGCAGAAACGCGTCTTCTCTATGATACCGGGTCTGGAAAATGCCGAGTTCATGCGCTATGGCGTTATGCATAGAAATACCTTCATCAACAGCCCTGTGCTGCTCAATGCGGACTTCTCCATGCGGGAACATCCCGACATCTACTTCGCCGGTCAGATCACCGGTGTGGAAGGCTATATGGAATCCGCCGCAAGCGGTATCATCGCCGGTACCGCTGCTGCAAGAAAACTGCTGGGTCTGGTCCCTCTGGAGCTGCCCCGCGATACTATGCTGGGTGCACTGTCTGCTTATGTCAGCGACCCGTTCAATGACGGTAAGTTCCAGCCTATGGGCGCTAATATGGGCATCCTCCCAGACATCGGCGTGAGAATCAAGGATAAAAAGGAGCGCTACGGCGCGTATGCGGCAAGAGCCGTCGAATCAATGAAAAAGGAGCTGGAAAGAGCTGGGTATGACAAGAGTGATCGTTGATGCTTTCGGAGGAGATAACGCTCCTCTGGAAGTGATTAAGGGCTGCGAAAGAGCAGTCAGAGAACTGGGTGTCGCTGTTACCCTCACCGGCAACAGCGATATAATTAAAAAGTGTGCGGCTGATAACGGTATCAGCCTCAGCGGTATCGACTTAGAACACACTGATGATGTTTTTGATATACATGAAGAACCGAAGGAGATCATCAGATCAGGCAAGAACAGCTCTATGGCTGTGGGACTGCAGCTCCTTGCTGACGGTAAGGGCGATGCGTTCGTCTCCGCCGGAAGCACCGGCGCTCTGGTCATGGGCGCTACCTTCATCGTCAAGCGTATCAAAGGTATCAAGCGAGTGGCTCCTTCACCCGTCATGCCCGCTGATAATGGCAGCTTTATCCTCGTCGATGCAGGTGCGAATACTGAGTGCCGCCCGGAAATGCTGGTGCAGTTCGCTGTCATGGGTGTGGCTTATATGGAAAAAGTCATGGGCGTTAAATCTCCTGCTGTGGGTCTGCTCAATATCGGCGCTGAGGAGACTAAGGGCAGAGATCTTGAGATCGAAGCTTATCAGATGCTCCGTGATTCCGGTCTGAACTTCATCGGCAACATCGAGGCACGCGATATTCCCAAGGGCGAGTGCAATGTCGTCGTTACTGACGGATTTACCGGTAATATCGTCCTGAAACTCTACGAGGGCATGGGCTCTTTCTTCGCTAAGAAGATCAGGTGGCTGTATTCAGGCGCCGGTAAGATCGGCGCTCTCTTTTCTATCGGCAAGATCAGAAAATTCAGTAAACAGATGGACTACAAGGAAGTCGGCGGCTCCGCTCTGCTGGGTGTAAAAAAGCCTGTTATCAAGGCTCACGGAAGCTCTGATGCTACTGCATTCTTCAATGCTGTCAGACAGGCTAAACGCTTCGCAGAAGGCAGAGTCACCGAGGCTATCGGAGACTACGTTGCTGGTATGTCTCCGGCTTCAAAGGAGTAAGCAATGGAAAATATCGAAAAATTCGAGGAGATCATTGACTATAAATTCAAAAATAAAAAACTAATAGAACAGGCTCTGTCCCATTCTTCATATGCCAATGAGCGTAAACGCCCCAACGGCAGCAACGAAAGACTGGAGTTCCTCGGCGACAGTGTGCTTTCGATCGTCGTTTCCGACTACCTCTACAAGCACCTTACCTCCGTCGCTGAAGGTGAGCTCACTAAGCTGAGAGCTTCGCTGGTATGCGAGAAATCCCTCCATGTGTTCGCTCAGCAGATCAATCTGGGCGACTACCTCCTCCTCGGTAAGGGCGAGGAGAATACCGGCGGCAGAGAACGTCCTTCTATTCTTGCCGACGCTTTCGAGGCGGTTATCGCCGCTATATACCTTGACGGCGGTATGGAGGCCGCTTCACGCCATATCCTCCGCTTTATCCCTAAAGATGTGGAACACTGCAAAAAACCAGTGTTCAGCGACTTCAAGACTGTTCTTCAGGAGGTCGTTCAGAAAAATCCGGAGGAAAAAGTGGAGTACGTTCTCATCGGTGAGGAGGGTCCCGATCATAATAAGCGCTTCGTGGTTGAAGTGTGCCTGAATTCACAGGTCATAGGCAAGGGTACCGGCAGAAGCAAAAAGGCTGCCGAACAGCTCGCCGCTAAAGAGGCGCTGGAGCTTATGGGCTATGAAACACAGTAATATCTCTATCTTCGTTCCACATATCGGCTGTCCCCACAGGTGCAGCTTCTGCGACCAGAATACCATCAGCGGCGCTGATAAGGCTCCACGCGGTGACGATGTGCGGCGTATCTGCTGTCAGGCTCTCAGCGAGGTGAAGGACCCGGAAAATGCGGAGATCGCTTTCTTCGGCGGCAGCTTTACCGCAATCCCACAGAAGTATATGCTCGAACTGCTGGAGGCTGCCGGCGAATTCGTCGGTGAGGGTTTGTTCAGCGGTATTCGTATCTCGACCCGCCCGGACTGCATCAGTATCAATGTTTTGAGAATTCTTAAAGAATGCGGCGTTACTGCTATTGAGCTGGGTGCGCAGTCTATGGACGATACCGTTCTGGAACTCAATGAACGCGGCCATTCGGCTCAGGATGTGTCCGACGCTGCAGAGCTCATTCGCGCTTTCGGCTTCGAGCTGGGCTTGCAGATGATGATTGGTCTGTATGGCAGTACTCCCGAAATTGAATGGGAGACTATCAGAAAAATTACAGGGATATGCCCCGATACCGTCCGAATCTATCCCGTCGTTGTGCTGAAAAATACTAAGCTCGCTCAGCTCCTTGAGTCCGGCGAGTTCGTCCCGTTCAGCTTCGATACGGCTGTGGAGATCGCCGCTTCTGCTATGGTCATGTTCCAGGAAAGCGGTATCCGCGTCATAAAATGCGGCCTCCATGCAAGCGAGTTCGTGGAACACGATATGGTCGGCGGTTTCTATCACCCCGCCTTCCGTGAACTCTGCGACGGACTCATCTACAGGCATAATATGGAGTTCCTCCTGAACAGCCTGAACGTGCGTCCGGATTCGGCTCTGTTCGCGGTGGCTAAGGGCTGCATGAGCAAGGCTCTGGGCCATAAACGCTCAAATATCAATTATTTCAGATGCTTAGGCATCGATGTGAAGATCATTGAGGACGAGAATGTCCCGAATTATCAGTGCGAGCTGAGGAGGTGAACTGATTGTACCTTAAATCATTGGAGATACAAGGCTTCAAGTCCTTTCCGGATAAGATCAGCCTTACCTTCGATAAGGGACTTACGGCTGTCGTAGGACCCAACGGCAGCGGAAAAAGTAATATCGGCGACTCAGTTCGTTGGGTACTGGGTGAGCAGTCCACCAAGACCCTGCGAGGCAATAAAATGGAGGACGTTATTTTTTCCGGTACTGTTGCCCGTAAGCCTATGGGCTTCGCAGCGGTCACCCTGAATATTGATAATACCGACCGCACTCTCGTCGATATGGACGACGAGGTCGCCGTTACAAGAAAACTCTACCGCAGCGGTGAAAGCGAATATATGATAAACGGCAGAGCCTGCCGCCTTAAAGATATTAATGAACTATTCATGGATACCGGTCTCGGCCGTGACGGTTACTCAATTATCGGTCAGGGCAGGATCGCTGAGATAGTCGGCGCTAAAAGCTCAGAACGACGCGACATCTTCGAGGAGGCTGCCGGTATCTCAAAGTTCCGCTACAAAAAGGTCGAGGCGGAACGTAAACTCACTGCCGCTCAGGAGAATATCCTACGTCTGACTGATATAATCTCTGAGTTGGAAAGCCGCGTCGAACCCCTGAAGGCTCAGTCACAGAAGGCTGAACGATTCATTAAACTCGCCGAGGAACGCAAACGCCTCGAGATCTCCGTCTGGGTAAACAGACTGGACGATTTGAAACGCAGACTTGATGAACTTGACGAGAAGATCCTCGTCAGTCAGAGTGAATACGAAAACGTCGAGAACGACCTCCAGGCTCAGGACGAAAAACTACAGGAAGGCTACCGCAAAATGCAGGAGAGCACTATGCGCTCCGATGAGCTGCGACGTAAAATGCTGGAGGAGGAACAGTCTTCCTCCGATAAGAAGTCCGGTATCGCCGTTCTCGAAAATGATATTACCCACTGCGAGGAGTCCATCAGAAACGCTGAGCGCAGTATCGAAAACGCTGAGGAAACTAAGGCGGAACTCACTGAGCTCAAAAAATCCGCTCAGGCTAAGCTGGATGAACTCAGGAAAGCACGCGAAAAACTGGCTGCCGAGACCGCTGAGGTCGAGCAGCAGTTCATCAGCGCTGAGGCAAAAAGCGAAAAGCTCGGCGACAGCGTGGATAAGGCTGGTACGGAGATCAATAACCTCTATATCAGACAGAGTGAACTGAAATTTACCGCAGAATCTGCAAGACAGTCCATCGCTGATGAAAAACAACGCCTCGCTGACCTCCGCGAGAATAGCAGCGATGTGGAGAAAAACCTCGCCGATTATCAGAATAAGACCGAGGAGATCAAGGAGCTCGCCGCAAAAAATGATGCTCACGCTGAGGAACTGCGCAACAGACTCAGCGGTATCGAACGACTGTTTAATTCCCGTAAGGACGGCTTTGAACAGGCTAAGACCGAGTTCGAGAAGGTGCTGTATGAGCTGAAGGATAAGCAGCAGAGACGTAAGTTCCTTACCGACCTCGAAAATAATATGGAAGGCTTCGCAGGCAGCGTAAAGCTGGTGCTCAAAGCCGCTAAACAGGGCAGACTGACCGACGTTCTCGGTACTGTTGCCCAGAATATCAGCGTTGAACCACAGTACGCTGTTGCCATTGAAACCGCTCTCGGCGGCGCTATGCAGAATATCATCGTCGAAAATGAGGACATCGCTAAACGCTGCATCCGCTTGCTCAAGGAACAGCACGGCGGTCGCGCTACTTTTCTCCCCATTACCTCCGTCAACGGCAATGAGCTCCGCGAACAGGGTCTGGAGAATTGCAGCGGTTATGTGGCTAATGCCAATAAAATTGTTTCCTATGACCCGAAATTCTCCGGTATCATCGCTTCCCTCCTGGGCAGGATCGTCATCGCTGAGGATATTGATACCGCTACACTTATCGCTAAACGGTACGGCTATAAGTTCAGGATCGTCACTCTCGATGGTCAGGTCATCAATGCCGGCGGTTCATTTACAGGTGGTTCCGCACAGAAGTCCGGCGGCGTCATTACCAGAAAAAATGAGATCGAAACTATCGATGCCGATATTGATAAGCTCACTGCTCAGCGCGATGAGCTGAGAGCTAAGGCTGAAAAACTTAGGGCTGAGTCGGAAAAACTAAGGTACGATATGGAAGCCGCTAAGTCGGAGCTTACTGAGTGCGATAACGAAAAGGTTCGCTTCGGTGCTGAACTGTCAAGCCTTAAATCTCTGGCTGAACAGCTTATGGCTCAGTCCGATAACTCCGGCAGACTGGTCTCTGAGGCTGAGAAGAAAATAGCCGCTGCTGAGCAGTCTGTCGCAGATGCTCAAAAAGCTCTTGCCGATACCGCTGAGCAGATCGCTGAGGCTGAGCAAAAACTCTCTCAGGGTCAGGACAGCCGCGAAAAACTCAGACTTGAACGCGCTAAACTCTCCGAGTCCCTTTCGGAACTCAAGATCAAAGACATGGAGCTCGAAAAGGACTGTCAGGCTCAGGGCGTCGAGATCGCCCGCGCCGATGACAGACTGGCTGAACTCAAAAACGGCAGCCGTCAGTTCGAGGAGGAGATCAGACATCAGGAGGCTCTTATCGCTCAGAAACGCGAGGATATTGAAAAGCTCAGAAATGAACTGGAAAATATGAAGAGCAATACCGCCTCCTACCTCGATGAGATAAAACGCTGTCAGGATATTCATACCGAACAGAACCGCCTCGTCAATGAGATACAGAAGGGTATGAAACAGCTGAATGAGGCTAAGGAAAAGCTCTCAGGCGAAATTACCCGTCTCGAAGAACGCAGGGAGTCTGTTAACCGCGACAGCGATAATATCATCAGGCAGCTGCTGGAAGTGTATGAGCTGACACGCTCTGAGGCTGTGGCTATCGCCGAGAAGATCGACGATATTACCGCCGCTCAGCAGGAGCTTACCTCCGTTAAAAATAAGATCCGCGCTCTCGGCAGCGTCAATGTGGACGCTATCGAGGAGTATAAGGAGGTCTCAGAACGCTACCGCTTTATGTCGGAGCAGCTCTCTGATGTTCAGAAGTCAAAGGCTGAACTGGAAAAGATCATCGCTGACCTCACCGACGAGATGTGCCGCATCTTCGAGGAGAGCTTCCGCATTATCAACTCTAACTTCAAAAGCATCTTCGTCGAGCTTTTCGGCGGCGGTAAGGCTGAACTCATTCTCACCGATCCGGATAATGTGCTGGATTCCGGTATCGAGATCAGTGTCGCCCCTCCCGGAAAGGTCATCAAGAACCTTATCTCTCTCTCAGGAGGAGAGCAGTCGTTCATCGCTATTGCGATATACTTCGCTATACTAAAGCTGCGTCCGGCACCTTTCTGCATTCTCGATGAGATCGATGCCGCTCTTGATGAGGTAAACGTAAGAAAGTATGCACAGTATCTCAAAAACTTTACTGATACTACTCAGTTCGTTCTGGTCACTCACCGCCGCAGCGCTATGGAAGAAGCTAATGTCCTCTATGGTGTTACTATGCAGGAGGACGGTATCTCCAAGCTGCTGAAAATGGAACAGGTGGACTTCCAGGAGGACGTCGCAGATATTCAATAACGTCTGCGGCCTGTCATTGTCAACGAATGTTATTGCTCCCCCCAATTAAACTTCGCCAGAAAGGCGAAGTCAGAAAGGAAATTTATCAAGAAAGGAAAACGCAGGAATGCTTTCGCATTTCAAGTTTTTCTGACGCAGATATATTTTCTTTATGTTGAGCATTGGTTGGC